>JAJZMO010000165.1:0-1758 GCA_021798235.1 Acidobacteriota bacterium
GTTGCTGATGCTGGCTGTAGTACTGCTGCACCTCGGCATCGCTCACCTGCGGTGGGCCGCCGGGAATCTGGTTCCAGCCGAAGGCGACATATTGCAGTCGACGCGCCTCGGGCACCGCATGGGCATACCGCACGGCGCTCTGCTGGAAGAAGCTCTGCAATTCCGCGTCCGTCGGGTTGATCTGGCGGCGCACATCCTCCGCCTGAATCACGGCATATTGGAACTTCACCTTGGTCGCCTGCTTCAAATAGGCGGCGCGCACCTCTGCATCCGAGACGGTGACGCCTCCAGTGACCAGGGCCTGCAACCGGTTCACGATCAGCTCTTCTTTCAACTGTGTTTCGAAGTCTTCGCGAGAGAGATTGAACTCATTCTGCACAAAGTTCTCATATTGGTTCTCGCCGATAAATTTTCCATCCGGAAAAAGCACAGCGGCAAACGGACCGTATTGCAGCTCATGCCGCACGTCGGCATCGGTGGCGGTGATGCCCAGCCGATGAGCTTCGCGCAGCAGCACGGCACGCTGCACCAGCGCCTGCGCGGCGCGTTGTGTCATATACGGCAGCAGAAAGTCTGGCATCTGGCGCTGCTGGTGCATCATGCGCTGGGCCAGTTGCTGCACCTCCACCACGTGGACTTCGGTCGAGTCGCCAAAGGCCCGGGCAAAGAGTCCGGGGCTATGCACCGTGGCATAGGTGCTGGCGCTGGCCATGGAATCCTGAAAGATGCCCGGGACCAGTGTGATGACCATCAAAATGGCCGTGATGGAGATAAATCCTACGAAGATGGCCTTGGTGAGGCGGCTTTCCTGCTGCAAAAAACGAATCATGCTTGGGGGCTGACCTTGCTTGCGGGCACTAGCTACGCACCCGTGAATTTGCCCGGAGCCGCTTCGCTTAAGAAGAGGTTCGCGGGTTTGTCGAAGCTAGCAAGCAGTATAAATCACCGAGGGCTACGCCCGCCGGCGCTACTTGCGGTGCGTTGAACCGTGGGCCGTATCGGCCAGCGCCCGATCGATGATGTCGTAGAGTTGCGCGGTATCTGTGACTTCAATGTATGGCGCGCCGCGCGAGTGCCGGGTCACGATCCAAATCGTCGGCGTATGGTCAATACCAATGCGCTGGCCGAGTGCGTAATCCGCCTTGACCTCGGCGGTCAGCTTGTCTTGGGGATCGATGACGAACGGCAGCACCAGCTTGTGTTGCGTGGCGAAGTTTTCAGCGAAGGCACGCAGATCGGCCTGGGTTTGAATGTTGGGCTGATCCGCAAAGACCGCGTTGCGAAAGGCCTCGCCGAGCGCCTTGGACTTGGTGTCAAACCAGCGGGCATCGACCGCAGCTTGAAAGCTCCAAACGTGCATGGGCAGTGGAAAATCATGGCGCAGCCAAGGAATGTGATAGCGCTCCGAGGCCTCCATCAGCAGCGGATTGGCCCGCGCGCAGGCGGGACATTCCAAGTCAGCAAACTCAAAGATGGCTACACGTGCGCCCGGCGGCGGCACCAATACGGATGGGTCATGCACCGGCGTGGCCTGTGACGGCGCAAACTGCGCATGCACCAGAACGGGTACACAGAAAAAAACTCCCAACACAACCAGCAGCAAAATCCGCTTCAAAGGTTCTCTCCATCCATCCTGCCCGGCTTTGCCGAGTGATGCGTGCATGTGCGGCGATGCGGCGCAGGAAATCTCAGATTGCGTAGCGACTCATATTGTACCCGCGCGGGCTGGCCGTGGGCACGTTGGAAGGCTGTTGCATG
>JAJZMO010000165.1:1858-15853 GCA_021798235.1 Acidobacteriota bacterium
TCACAGAAACCGCAGCGACTCCATCCTAGGCAAGAGTTGCATCTCGGCAGCATAGCGATAAAAACACTCCAGCCCTGCCATGCAGTCCTCATCCAAAATGTAGTGAATGTTGTCGCGCAAATAGGAATCAATGTCTCGCGCAGCAACAGCTGGGGCATCGGCAAAGCGAGGTACCCATTCGGCGACAATCTCTTCAATATGGGCCAGGCCTGCGTCGCGTGAGTGCAGAAAGTCTGTACAAATTTGCTGTGAAGAATGGCCTGCCGTGTGGATCGCGTCTGCGCGCACGGCCCAGAATGCAGAGACCCATGGCAGTCCTGTATGCGCGCGCCAAGCCTGGGCCAAATCAATACATTGGATCGGCTCCCCCGACTCTGGAATCTGCCGCACGCCGCTTGCGTGGAGCCGCAACGCTGGATCGCCAATCAGCACCGCAGCATCACAGTCCTGCAGTAAGGTGATTAAATCCACCGCCGTGGTTGCGTGGGGGGTTGGCTTTTTTTTTCGCAGAATAAATTCCGGTTCTGCCCGAAAAAATTTTCGCAGTACGATCTGCGCATACACGTTCGAACTGCGTGAGGCGGGGTCCATGGAAACGCTGCGCAGCTCCGACAGCGCTCGACCCGATCGCACCACCAGCAAAATCGAGCGCACCGCGTCCAAGGACGCAATGGTGCAGCCGGGGATCACGGCCAGACCGGGCGTGGTCGCATAAGCCGTGGCTGGGATCAGGCCAATATCGGCCCGCCCTGCGGCCAGTTCCACTGCACACTGTGCTGGAAACGTGGCATGAATCGCGTACCGCTCTGCAAGCGTTTCCTGCTCGACACCATGCTCAAAATCCCACATCAGCGGTGCGGGATTCAAATAGCGAATCGCGGCAATTTTCAATCGGGAACGCACAGCAGAGATCACATTCAAGTGTATCAATGTGTATCCATCCATCCCTCTCGACGCACCGGAACTACAGCGTCCACTCGAACTGCGTGGAGCCACAACCGTCGCTGCGTGTAGGCTGGATGCGAGGACCCGCAGATGCTCCATCGACTCCCTACGATCTTCTTCGGCCATGGCAATCCCCTGAATGCGGTGGAACAGAACGCCTACACCGAAGCCTGGACCACGCTCGGCCTGCGCATCGGCAAACCGAAGGCGATTCTTTCGATTTCTGCGCACTGGTTTGTGCCGGGCATGGGCGTTACCGTCAGCACCGCTCCCAGAACCATTCATGACTTTGGCGGTTTTCCGCAGGCGCTGTATCAGGTGCAATATCCTGCACCGGGTGCGCCGTGGCTGGCCCAGCGCGTGCAGTCGCTGTTGGCCCCGTTGCCGGTGGTGCTCGATGAAAGCTGGGGCCTGGATCACGGAACGTGGTCGGTATTGCGCCATGTCTATCCGCAGGCAGATGTGCCCGTCGTGCAGCTCAGCTTGGACGCGCGCCAGGCGGCGGCGTTTCACTTTGATCTGGGGCAGCGATTGGCACCCTTGCGGCAGGAGGGTGTGCTGATCGTTGGCAGCGGCAACCTGGTACACAATCTGGGAGCTTATGCCTGGGGCCGCACGCAGCCGGAGCCATTCGATTGGGCGATGCGCTTTGAGTCCGAGGCGCGCCAAAGGATGCAGGCCGGCGAGCTGCCCTCGCTCATCCAATATGAGCGGATGGGCGCGGACGCGCAGCTCTCCATCCCGACGCCGGACCACTATTTGCCGCTGCTCTACGTGCTGGGCGCGCAGCAGCGTCAGGATGGCATCACGTTCCCCGTCGAAGGCTTTGATGGCGGCTCGGTTTCGATGCTGGCCGTGCAGGTGGGGTAATTCTGTAGCATCCCCCACGCAAGCCAAGTGCAGGTCTGGCATGGGACACCCGAACCCGCCAGCGATGGAAGCGTTCCCGTCTGCATAGCAAACGCTTCAAGCCGCGAGCGAACGCTGAGAAATTATTTCGAACGCGGATTGGACTCCTGCCACCTTCGCCCAATCCGATGCGATTTTTTACGAATTGGCATTTCTGGTCAACTGACAGCAACGCATAAAAAAGCAACCCCGGTTCTTGGGGCTGCTTTTTATGCACGTAAGGATAGAGACACTAGGGAGCGGTGGTGCTCACGGGGTGGGTGGCATTGGCCGCGGTGGCAACACAGGTGGGTTCACTGTTGGTGGGTTGCGGACTGTTGAGGACCTGCACCAGTGCTCCAGTTTGCGGGTTCAGCTCGAAGCCGCTAACGGAGTTGTCGAGGAAGTTGGTGATGTAGACGAAATGCCCGTAGGCCTGCTCGACAGAGACGCAATCCGGGCCGGTTCCCGTGCCGTAGCTGAGGATGCCGTTGGGTTGCGAGAGTGCGCCCGTGGAAGCACTGCGGGTGTAGGTATTCACCGTGTTGGAGTTGAAGTTGGTGACGTAGAGGAATTGTCCGCTGGGATCAAAGGCCATTCCGCCCGGCAACAGTCCGGCAGCGATGGGATTGCCAAGCGATTGCAGGGAACCATCACTTTGGATGGAGTAGCTGAGCACTTGGTTGGAGGACTGATCCGTAAGGTAGACCGAGTGTCCGGTGATGTCGCTGAGGATGGAGCTGGGTTGCGTGCCAGCGGGATAATTGTTGTTGGCCAAAGGAGTGAGCACGCCGCTGGCATCATTCAGAGAAAACCCATAAATGGTGTGCAACCCTTGATCGGCAACGTAAAGGAAGCTGCTGGACGCGGTAACGGTGACACCAATGGGCTGGGAGCCTTGCGCTGGCTGCTGGCCATTCAGAGGGAAGCAGCTTTGACCAGAAACCGGATCCGCAATTGCGGCACCAAGACTGCCATCCGCAGGAGCGATGGGATACACAGCCACACAGCCATACGTGGGGGGATTGGCGGCGATGGGGTTGATGTTGGGCGCAACCGCACCGACACTATTGAAGGCGGGTGCAAAGGAATCCACCACAAAAAGATATTTGTCCTGCGGATCGAGCGCCACGGCGATGGGATAGGTGCCAGGAGTGTCGTATGTATGCTGCTGGTACAGTTTACCGTCAGTACCAATCGCAAACTCCACTACGGAATCATCGATTTCGTGAATGACGTAGAGCCAGTGGTTCGTGGTATCGACAACACTGGCAATCGGATATTGCCCACCAGAGGGGAACGGAGAATTGGCCACCTGAGTAATGGCACCGGAGACGCTGTCAATGGTGTAGGCGTTGATGGCACCTGGATCCCCCTTGGCGGTGAGGGTGTAGACAAAGCCAAGAGTGAAGCTGGGGTTGCAGGCGGTGATGCTGAGCGCGAACGAGAGCGAGGCGACCAAGGCCAGAGTTCTGCGTCCGTATTGACTCCACTTCATGCGATTCCTTTGTATCCAGACGGAGCAAAACCGCGCAGGGCAGCGGGCAGCTGGATGGTTGATGCAGTGTGTTCCCTTTCGCTATTGTAAAAGCCCCTGCACGCTTGTGCCAGAGGGAGACGGCAATTGTGCAAAATTCCTGTGCGGGCAAAGTACAAAGGCCCGCACTGCGCGGGCCTTTGTACTTTGCCGAGATACTGGAAAGTTAGGGGCCGATGGTCTGAATCGGGTGGGAGCCATTGGCTGCCGTGGCGAGACAGGTTGGATTCTGCGTGGCAGCAAAGGGTGTATTGAGCACTGGGACCAACACGCCCGTGTGGGGATTCAGTTCAAAGCCAGACACGGTATTATCCTGCAGATCGGAGACGTAGACGAAACGGCCGTAGGCGGTTTCGATCGACAAACAGGTGGGGCCAGTGCTGGTAACCACGCTGGGGCCACCCTTGATGAGCGTGGGGTTGCCGGTTCCCGAATCGATGGTGAAGGCTTGCAGTGTATTCGCATTGAAGTTGGAGACGTAGAGGAAGAGTCCTCGTGGGTCTACAACCATGCCATCCGGGTAGAGGCTGGTAGCAAAGGGGCCGTTGAGCATGGCCTGCAGCGAGCCGTCATTTTGTACATTGAAGCCCAGCAACTGGTTGGAGTAGGAATCCGTGACATAGACAAAGCGTCCCGTGGGGTCGCTGGTAACGGCACTGGGTCTCACTCCGGACTGATAGTCGTTATTGGCCAGTGGGGTCAGCACGCCATTGGTGTAATCGACGGAATACCCATAGACACTGTGCGTGCCTTGGTCGGCCACATAGAGGAAATTAACAAAGCCTGTCGCTGTAGCTCCGACGGGTTGGGAACCTTGTTGGGGCTGGGAGCCATTCAACGGGAAGCAGCTTTGGCCAGAAACAGGATCGACGATGGGGGTGCCCAAGCTGCCATCCGTGTACGAGATCGGGTACACGGCCACGCATCCGTAGGTGGGGAAGGCCGCAGATGGGTAGCTGAGCGGATTGAGTTTGGGTGCGAGGACAGTTCCATTGCTCAGGCCGGAAGCAATCTGAGCGTTGAAGGCTGGAGCAAAACTGTCCACGACAAAAAGAAATCGGCTTTCGTTATCAATGGTGACGGCAATGGGAAAGGTTCCGGGCGTGGAGTAGCTGTTGAGTTTTTGCAGCGTAGCACCGGATCCCAACGCAAATTGAACGATGGAATTGCTGTCTTCGTTGACGACGTAGAGCCACTTGGAGCGATTATCAACGGCGTCGGCTATGGGAAATTGTCCCCCTGCCGCAAAGGGCGATCCTACGGCGGGGGTCAATGCGCCGGAGACGCTGTCGATTCTATAGCCACTGATTTGCCCTTGCGAGCCACCGGCTCCCAAGGCGAAGACGTAGCCAAGTGTAAAACTAGGATTGCAGGCGGTCACGCTGAGGCCCAGCGAAAGCGTGGCGATGAGGGCCAGTGTGATTCTGCCGTATTGACTCCACTTCATGCGATTCCTTTATTGCCTGGCATCTTGCCGTGTGCCGAGGGCTGCGTTGTACAAACTGCAATGCTGCGCTTGCTGCCATGATCCACCCTAAAAGCGCTGGAGCACGGACGTTAGAAGACTCGACCCGATACAACCATGAAGTTGGGCTGCAAGGGGGCGTTGGTAACCGGGCCTTTAAAGAGCGGCGTTAGCTGCCCCGTGTTGGCGTCGATGATGTCACCAGTAATCGTGCTGTCGTTGTAGTTGGCCGTGTACAGATACTGATTCGACGGATCCTCTACCATCCAGATGGGGCCAGATCCGACCGGGAAGCTACCGTTGCTGCTCGATGTGGCACCGGGGATCAACTGCAACTGGCCATTAGCCGCGTTGATGGTGTAGGCAGTCACGGTGCTATTGGGAGCATTGACTGAAGACGGGCCAAAGTTGGCAACGTAAAGGAACTTGGAATTGGAATTGGGGGTAATGGCGTCAGGATCCACAGCGCCAGTCGCGTTGCTGACAGGGCCACCAACGAGCGTTTGCAACTGGCCTGTGGTTCCGACCGTGAAAGGCAGAATCTCGTTGGCGACCTTGTCGGCCAAGTAAAGATAGACTCCGTTGCCGCCCATGGCCATGGTGGTTAACGCTCCAGGAGCGGATCCCGTCTGCAACGGCTGATTTTGTGTTAGCACCAACTGGCCGACAGGGCTGTTCAGTTGGTAGGGAAAGACGTCCGGATTGCAGGTGAGGCCATTTTGGCCGCAAACCACGGCTGCCGATCCCCCAGCGGCGGGAATGACGGTGGTGCCGGACGTGTAGCCCTGATCCAGAGCAAAGATGAAGCCCGAGGCGAAGGCAAGCTGTACCGGGTTGTAATTGACCTCAAAGTAGGACAACTGCTGGCCGTTGGTGTTGAAAGTATTTTGGTTGGTGACCAGGGTCAGTTTTCCTGTGCTCTGGTTGATGGCAAACACCGTGATGTCGCCACGTCCAGAGCCATCCGGCGCAATCTGGTCGGCAGTGAGAAGATACTGCCCGCTGGGCGTAATGAGGATGGACTGGGGATTGCTGCCCGATGTGTAGTAGTTGCCTTGAAAAGTCAGCACACCAGAGCCACCAATGCTGTACATGGAGACGCTATTTGACCCCTTGTTCAGCACAGCCAGCAACTGCCCGCCCGGCACCAGTGCCATTTGCACAGGGTCGTTGCCATTGGCCGGAAAGGGAGAGCCAGTGATCGGCGTCAAGTAGCCGAAGTCGTGGTCAATTTTATAACCAGCAATCTGGTTGAGCCTCTGGTTGGGACTGGTGGTGGCGATGCCGTTGGCGCTGACGTAGAGATAACCGATGGTGTAGGTACCGCAAGCGATAAAGCTGAGGCCCATTCCAAGAGACACGACTAGGGCCAGCGCGATGCGGCCATATTTCCAAAACTTCATGTGCATCCTTGATCCTCTTGCGCGGTTCAGGCGCGAGGGCTGCCAAAGGCAGCGTTTCATCGTTGGGATTGCTTCCTGCACCAATTGTAAAAGCCAAAGGAGGTTTGTGCCAGCGGCAACCGCCAAACAGGTCAAAATACCTTGAGCTGGAGGCTGAGGTAGCGCCGAGGATCCCTGCGAATGGCCCGCAGCAAATCCCGCGCGTTTTGTAATGTTTGTGTGCTGGCGTCATACAGAGACGGGTCCCGCAACAGTTTCCCTGCCGAGCCTTGGCCCGAGTTTAAACGGCCCAGCAATGTATCCATCTGCCCAACCGTGTCTTTGAGTTTGCGGGAAAACTGCGGGTCGTTGGCCATCATGCCCAATGCGCCGCGGCCCTGCTGAATCTGGGCAAGCAATTGGTTTGCCTTGGCTGCGGCTTGATCCAGATTGGTATAAAGCGTGTCGTCATGCATCAGCTTGCCCATGCTGCCTTGGCCGGCGTCGATCGCGCTGGTAATGCTGTCCAGATGTGTAACGGCGTCGTTGGCCCGATCGTAAAACGTATCGTCATTGACGAGTTTGCCCAGAGATCCCTGCCCGTTGTTAATCTGGTCGGCGACATGTTGCAGGCTGGCCAGCGCGGTGACGGCCTGGTTGTACATTTTCGGATCATGCACGAGCTTGCCCAGTGTTCCCTGCCCCGTGTTGATGGCGTCCGTAAGATCCTGCAGCCGACTCAGGATGGAGTTAATCTGCTCAATCGTGCTTTGGCTGGAGCGCACCACGTCTTGAATGCTCGGCGTTTGCGAAACCAGCATCGAGTCCCCATCAGAGAGCAGCGGTCCGCTGGCATGCGTGCTGTCTATATCCACAACCGTGTCGCCCAAAACGCCCACTGTATCCAGTGTGACGATCGAATCCGTATGCAACGCCTGAATATATTGCGTACTAATGCGCATTCGGATTTCCACGGGTGCTTTTGGATATGCGGTGTTGATGCGAATCCGCTTGACCGTGCCAATCATGACGCCCTGCAGATTCACTGCGGCACCGGGCTGCAAATCCGATGCGTTCGTCACGCGCGCATAGACGGTAATTCGACGGTGCAACAGGCCATCAATCGGGCCCGACATCAAGATCACCAGCAGCACCAGCGCGATGCTGGAGGCCACCACCAGCAGGCCAACCTTCAACTGCGACCAGCGGACTTCGCGGGGATTGGGCACGATTTTCTCACCTGGGTTTCGCGGTCGCCCGACTGCTCAACTGCGGCTGCTCAGGCAGCCGTCAACCGCGGGAATTTACGTTGAGCATAGCAGAATAGGCCGATCCAAAGCGGGAATTTTCTTGGAATGCAGGCGCCGCTGTCGGGAAATTCTTGGGTGTCTTTGCGTGCAAGGCATTGCATATTCGGGAAGAATTTTCCAGAAAAATAAATTGGGAGCCGGTGACCAACGTACCGCATCCGCAGCTGATGGCCTGGGTCCGCATCTCCGATAACCAGCCTGTAGGGTCAGTCCGGCCGCGATGCGGGCGGGAACAAAAACGCACGGGGTCACCGCACGATTATGCCCAGCATTGCCATTCACGGTTACAGCGCGCTCGAATCCCCCAAGCTGCAAATTCGATTGGTGGATCACATTGTGGACTCCAAGGGATGGGTTTTGGAGGAAAAACAGGTCTCCTCCGTTGCCTACCAGATTCGATTCGAAGTCGAGATGGACAACGTGGTGGAAATGTACAGCGCGCTCCAACATGCGGGTGTGCAATTTCCACGCACCTCTCAGCGCACGTTTACCGAGATGTGTTTATGTAACAAATTTTCTTCTGATCCTGACTCGATGCAGATTCTTACCATCACGCTACGCGTAGGCACACTGCAAGAGGAAAACATGCGCTTTCGAAAATTTCTGCGCTCCAACGCCGCGTAGCCGCAAGCGCTGACAATACGGTCATCCCGCTTCCACCAGACCATAATGGCGCTGCCAGTGTGCCTTCAGGTGTGCCCAGACAGCGGCGACAGCCTCGCGGGGCAATTGCTTGTCCGCACCTTCAACGAACTGCTGCGCCTCGCGCCGCGCCATCTCCAAAAGCTTGCGGTCGCGCAGCAAATTGGCCACGCGAAAGTCGGGCAGCCCAGCCTGGCGCGTGCCAAAAAACTCTCCCGGCCCACGCAACGCTAAATCCAGTTCGGCCAACTCAAAACCATCCTGCGTGCGCACCATCGCATCCAACCGCTCCTCGGCCTGCGGAGATACTTTGCCGCCGGTCATCAAAATGCAATACGATTTGGCCGCGCCACGGCCCACGCGCCCGCGCAACTGATGCATCTGCGCCAGGCCAAACCGCTCCGCGTGTTCGATCACCATCACCGAAGCATTCGGCACATCGACGCCCACTTCAATCACAGTCGTCGCCACCAACACGTCGAGTTCGCCACGCTGAAAGCGCCGCATGGTAATTTCTTTGTCCTCTGCGTTCATGCGCCCGTGCAACAGACCGAGCCGCAGTCCAGACAAGTGCGTTGCGCGAAGTTCGTCAAACATGGCCACAGCGGACTTCAAACTCGGCTTGCCTTTTTTGTCTTCAAAGAGCGATGCGGAGGCTTTTGCTTTCGCGCGCGCAGTGGATTTTGGCTTGGCCGCAGCTTCGGACGCAGCGGCATCGGGCGCAGCGGCATCATCGCGAGGAAAATCCAATTCCGGCTGATCGGCGCTGGGGCCTTCAATCACCGGGTAAACAATGTAGGCCTGCCTGCCCGCCTGCACTTGTTTGCGCACAAACTCCCACACCTCACTGGCGCGTTCATCTGTGGTGCGGCGCGTCACGATGGGCGTGCGACCCGGCGGCAGCTCATCGAGCACGCTCACCTCCAAGTCGCCATAGAGCGTGAGCGCGAGCGTGCGCGGAATGGGCGTGGCCGTCATGACCAGAACGTGCGGCTCGGCGGCGTTGGGCTTTTTCATCAGCTTGAAGCGCTGCAAGACGCCGAAGCGGTGTTGCTCATCAACGATCACCAATCCCAGATTGGCAAACTCCACCTTTTCTTCGATCAGCGCGTGCGTGCCGATGACCAAATCGGCTTCGCCGCGCAAAATTTTTCCACGATTGGCGCGCTTGCGCTCCTCGTCCAGTGAGCCAGTGAGCAGCACCACCCGGTAGGCTGGCTTGCGTCCCGTGCGTTCCAACAGCTTGCGTGCGGCCAGATAATGTTGCGTGGCCAAAATCTCCGTCGGAGCCATCAACGCAGCCTGATGGCCGTTTTCAATGGCCACCAACGCGGCTTGCAGCGCAACGATAGTTTTGCCGGAACCAACATCCCCCTGCAACAGACGCCGCATGGGCGTGGGCTGGCGCATGTCGCTGACGATCTCACCCAGCACGCGCTTTTGTGCCGCCGTGGGATGAAAGGGCAGAACGCTTTTCAACGCTGTGCGCACACGCTCACCCGTCTGCATGGCAAATCCAGGGCGCTCGCGCATCTTGCGACGCTTCAGCTCCAGGCCAAGTTCCAAGTAAAAAAGCTCTTCAAAAATCAGCCTTCGGTGCGCGGGCGTGCTGGCATTTTGCAACTGCGCCAGCGCCGTTTCCTGTGGCGGAAAATGTACGGCGCGCAGGGCTGCGGTACGATCCGGCAATTGCAGTCGCTCGCAGAGCACTGCGGGCAATGTCTCCTCCACGCGCGGGCCTGGCGACTCCAAAATAGTGTGCAGCACGCGCCGCAACCAGCGGGAGCTGAGCCGCGCGCCGCCCAGTGATTCATACACGGGCACGATGCGGCCCGACTCCAGCAGCGCGGTTTCTGGCTCCTCCGGGCCGGGAAGAATCTCAATCTGCGGCTGAATCATTTTGAAGCTGCCGCTGCGGCTGCGCGACGGCTCCACTTTGCCGTAGAGTGCCAGCATCTGCCCCGGCTTGAATTTGTCCTTGAGATACGTGCCGTGGAACCACATGCACTTGAGCGAGACCGGCCCCTGGCCCACGGTCATCTCGAAGATGGGCATGCTGCGCGTGCGCAGCAGGGTCGTGCCACGCACTTCGCCAATCACGCTGGCCATTTCGCCCGGCTGCAATTCATTCAGGCTGCGCGGATGTTCGCGGTCCTCATAGCGAAAGGGCAGATGATAAAGCAGGTCTTCGGCAAGGAAGATGCGCTTCTCCGCCAGCTTTTCGGCGATCTGCGGGCCAATGCCTTTGATGAACTGCACCTTGGTGTCGAGCGCGAGCATACACACAGGATGCTATCAGTCGCACGCATGAATGTACGTCGCGGCTTGCTATACTGCCTGCACCCGCATCCCTGTGCAGGAACCAGAGCCACCGAGCCTGCGTAGTTCCCATTGCAGCCGCAAGAAAATCAGGATTGAGCCAAACCATGCACCTATTCCAAATGGAGCAAGTCTGCAAAGCCTACGGCGCAAAGATGGCCGTGGACAATCTGAGTCTGACGCTGGAGGCAGGCGAAATCTTTGGCCTGCTGGGGCCAAATGGCGCAGGCAAAACATCCACGCTGCGCATGATGATGGGCATGACGATGCCCGATCGTGGCAGCGTGCGGCTCTTCGATCAACCCTTTGCGCGCGCCAGCCTGCGGCGCGTTGGCTACCTGCCCGAGGAGCGCGGCCTGTATAAAAAGATGCGCGTGCTCGACCAGCTTGTGCTGCTGGGCCAGTTACGGGGCTTGGAGACGCTGGAGGCGCGCAAGCGTGCGCTGCATTGGACGGAGCGGCTAGAGATTACCGAAGCTCTGCCCAAAAAGGCGGGCGAACTATCGAAGGGCATGCAGCAGAAGATTCAGTTCATCGCCACGGTACTGCATGAACCAGATTTGCTGCTGCTCGACGAACCCTTCTCTGGCCTTGATCCGGTGAATGCTCTGCTATTGCAGGACGTTCTGCTAGAGATGCAGCAGCAGGGCAAGGCGATTTTGTTTTCCACACATCGCATGGATCAGGTGGAGCGGCTGTGCGAAAGCATTTGCCTGATGCACAATGGACGCGCCGTGCTTGCGGGCAGGCTGCGCGAAATCAAAGAGCGCTTCCCACGCAATCGTTTGCTCGTGGAGTTTTCCGGTAGCGCGGAATTTCTTTCCCATCCGGGCATCGCCAGCTTTACCAACGACAATGGCCGCGCAGAAATTGAATTGCGCGCCGAGGCCGATGCGCAGCAGATTCTGGCCGCGGCCATGGCGGGCGCGCGCATCTCGCACTTTGCAGTGCAGGAGCCAACTCTCGAAGAGATTTTTATTGCCACCGTGGGAGGCAAAAGCAATGCGTAACATTTGGCTGATCGCCCGCAGCGAATACTTGGGGCGCGTGCGCACCAAGGCATTCCTGGTTTCCGTACTGCTGTTCCCACTGATTTTGACGCTGGCCATTGGTGTGCCTACCTACTTCGCATCCCACCACGCTACGGGAAGCAAGCACATCGACGTAGTTGCTGCCGACCCTACAATAGGCGCTGCACTTGTCCGCGCACTGCAAACCGATGCAGGTATGGGCCAGGTTCAGATCACGCTGCTCGCTCCATCGCCCGGTTTGCGCCCCATGCTGGATGCAGCCGTCGATGCGCACAGAATCAGTGGCTATTTGTGGATTCCCGCGCAGACGGATGCGCAGACTGCGCCAGAGTATGTTTCGTCCTCTGCCGGAGATTTGCAGAGCATCGCAGCGATGCAAGGCTCATTGCGCCAAGCAGAGATGCGGATAGCGCTCGAAAAAAGCGGCCTCGCCCCGGAACAGATCGAGCACTTGCTGGCTCCCGTACACATCCATGCCGTGCAGCGAACCAATGGGAAGAAGAGTAATGCCGCAGGCACGTATCTTGCTTCGCTGGTGCTCATGTTTCTGCTCTATGGCTCGCTCATGGGTCAGGGATTCGCCGTGAGCCGCTCCATCATTGAAGAAAAAACCTCGCGCGTGTTTGAGGTCATATTGGCCATCGTGACACCGGAGCAAATGCTGGCCGGCAAGTTGCTCGGCGTGGGCGCGGTCGGTCTGACACAAACTGCCATTTGGGCGCTGGCGGGCCTGCTCTTCTCCGCGCCCGGACTGGTCGCCCTGGGCGCTTCGGGACATTTCCACCTGCACCTGGCCCCATCAGCGATGCTGGCTTTTCTCGTCTGCTATGTGCTGGGATTTTTCTTCTACAGCGCACTGTCGGCCACGTTTGGCTCTATGGTCAGCAGCGAACAAGAGCTCCAGCAATTGAATCTGCTCATCACGCTGCCACTGATTCTCTGCATCGTCTTTTTTAACGTTGTGCTCAGCGATCCATCTGGAACGCTGGCAACGGTGCTGTCGCTGCTGCCGCCGTTTGCTCCGCTGCTGATGTATCTGCGCATCGCGGTGCAAACGCCTCCGGCATGGCAGATTGGCCTGTCCTTGGCCTTGATGTTGGGCGGCGTGTGGGCGGCGATCTGGCTGGCGGCGCGCATCTATCGCGTGGGCGTGTTGATGTACGGCAAGCGTCCCACGCTACCCGAGTTGCTGCGCTGGCTGCAATACCGATAGTTACAATCAACCCATGGCTGCACGCTTCAACTGGAAGCAGAAAATTGCGCTGGCGCTGGTGCCCCCACTGGCCGCCGCGCTGATTCGATTGCTGGGCGCGACGCTGCGCTATCGTGATGCAGGCGCGCTCAATTTCCATGTGGATAAAAATCCGACAACGCGCGTTTATTGCATGTGGCATCGGTGCCTACTGGCCAGCGCAGACTGCTTCCGCAGATTGCCGATTGCCATTCTCATCAGCGCGAGTTTCGACGGCGAATTGATTGCGCGCACCGTGCAAATGCTAGGCTACACGCCTGCACGCGGTTCGAGCACACGCGGCGGAGCCAGTGGCCTGCTGGGCATGCAAACGGCACTCGATCGCGTACGCTTTGCCGCCTTCACTGCCGATGGCCCGCGCGGCCCGCGCTACCACGCACGCCCCGGAGCGGTGAAGCTGGCGCAGTGGATTGGCGGCGGCGTGGGCATCTATTATGTACTGCCAGCGCGTGCCTGGACGCTGCGCTCGTGGGATGGCTTTCTGATTCCCAAACCATTTTCGACGGTCTATATTGCTTGGGAACCGCCGGTGCCTGTAGCCGCAGACGCCGACGATGCAACCATCGAGGCCGCGCGACTGGCCGTGGAGCAGGCACTCGAACGGGCGCGCGCGACAGCCGAGCAATGCGTGGCATTGGGCCGGGCCGTTGTATCCGCGCCCCTACAATAAAGCTGTGCCCCATCCGCTGCTCGTCTCCGATTTCGACTACCTCTTGCCGCCAGAGCAAATCGCGCAGCAGCCGCTGGCAGACCGCGCAGGCGCACGCATGTTGCGCTTTGACCGCGCGACAGGAGCTTTTGCTGATGGAAATTTCCGCGACCTGCCAGGATTGCTGCAATCGGGCGATCTGCTGGTGCTCAACAACAGTCGAGTGATTCCCGCGCGGCTCTTCGCACGCAGGGCTGGGTTGCACGCGCAGCCGGTGAGCGCAAAAAATCCTGCGGCCACGGAACATTTGCAGGGACGAATCGAAGTGCTACTGACCACGCAGCACGCGCCGTTGGAATGGAGCGCGCTGGTACGGCCCGGACGCAAATTGCCCGTGGGCGAGCGGCTCTTTTTTTATGCTGACGATGCAGCGGATTCGGCCACACCACTTCTGGAAGCCGAAATCATTGAACGCGAAGAGCGTGGAGAGCGCAGGCTGCGCTTTGAACCCGTGGCAGATTTTTACGCAGCGCTCGACCGTCTGGGCCACATGCCGCTACCGCCCTACATCCATC
>JAJZMO010000188.1 GCA_021798235.1 Acidobacteriota bacterium
CTTGTTGGGGTTGCCGCCGAATCTGGCGATGTTGTTGTGGATCCACTGGAGTGCGGCAATCTGGTCGAGGAGGCCGTAGTCGCCGGAGGTGTGGTGGGCGGATGCTTTGTCGAGAGCGGCGGTGCGGTAGAAGCCGAAGATGTCGAGGCGGTACTCGATAGTGACGAAGACGACGCCGTGGGTGACGAGCGGGAGACCGCTGGAGAAGCCGTCGCCGGCGAGGTTGGAGCCGCCGTGGATGTAGACCATGACGGGAAGGTTGCGGGCGTGGGCGGATGTCCAGACGTCGAGGTGGAGGCAGTTTTCGCTGTAGTGGAGGGTGTCCCAGTGGTTCCAGCCTTCGTCGAGTTGTGGGCAGGGCGCGCCGTGGCTGTCGGCGAGGAAGGTGCCGTGCCAGGGTTTGGGCGGTTGCGGGGCGCGCCAGCGGAGATTGCCGACGGGCGGCTGAGCGAAGGGGATTCCGAGATAAGCGAAGATGCCGGGTGCGGGCTCGGTGCCTTCAAGGGCGCCCTGGGCGATGGTGACACGAGCCTTGGGAATGGGCGCGTAGGCGGGCTTGGATTGAGGCTGGGCAGCACAGAGCGCGGGAGTGAGGAACAGGCAGGCAAGGGAGAGCGCAAAACCCAGGATGCCGTGCATATCCCGCCGAATCGAGGGCTGCCGCTCCCTGTTGGTCGCGTCAACTTCATAGTGCGTGCAGGGGTTGGGGCTTTCCGGGTTTTGCGCTGGAATGCGGCGGAGTGCTTGCATGGGGCGGGTTCCTTTTTCGGCCCGAAGTTGCGATGAGGCCGTGAAATTTTGGCGAGCGAAAGAGGCGTTCGCTTGAAGTAAAGCGATTTTATGGAAGCGATGCGGGGAGTGGCAAGGCGGGAATGGCCTGGCGCACGGTTGCCGGTGCGCGCGGGCCGCACCTGGGCACTGGCGTGTTGCCAAGTGCAAGGCGGCGGGGAGTCACTCCACGCGCAGGGCCTGTTGCGGATCGAGCCTGGAGGCCCGCGTAGCCGGCATCCAGACTGCCAGCAGGGCCACGAGAGACAAGATCACCGGGACAGAGACGAATACCATGGGATCCCAGTCCTTCACGCCATAGAGAAAACTGGCGATGAAGCGGGTGAGACCCAGGGCTGCACCCACGCCGACGACCACGCCGATGAGGGCGAGCCGCATTCCGTGCCACACGACCAGATTGCGGATGCGGTCCCTGTCAGCGCCGAGGGCCATGCGGATACCCATCTCCTGCGTGCGCTGCTGGACGGAGTAGGCCATGAGCCCGTAAATACCGATGCCGGCGAGGATGAGGGCAGCAGCTCCGAAGATCGAGAGGAGCAGCATGTCGAAGTCCTGACGCGAAATGGACTGCGAAACTACTTCGGTCATGGGGCGAACGCGTCCGACGGGAAAGCCGCCGCTGGCGAGCCGCAGTTGCTTCTTTGCGGCGGCGATGTACTGGCGGGGATCGCCGTGAGTGCGAACGAGCCATACCATTGGAGCGATACCGGTATTGAGCGCGGTCATTCCGTTGGTGACCTGGGCGAGGGGAACAATCATCTGCGGCTGCGGCTTGTGATTCAGGCCCGCGCCGCGGATATTGCCGACCACGCCGATGATCTGCCGCGGTCCCTCGACAAACTGAGGGCCGATGCCCTTGCCGATAAGAATCTGCTGGCCGATGGGGTTCTGCTTTGGCCAGTACTGTCTGGCCATGGCTTCGTTGATGATGACGACGCCGGGAGCCGATGCGTCATCCTGCTGCGTGAAGTCGCGGCCTTGCAGGATGGGGATATGAAAGACGGAGAAGTAGCCGGGCGATACGCTCATCCAACTGGCACCCCCGGTCCATGGGGACTTTCCCGTGGGCCTGCCCAGGATGTTGAAGGGCAATCCGTAGCCGCCTTCGAGGGGCAGAACGCAACTCATAGCCGAGGCTTCTACACCCGGAATGGCATCTAGCCGCTCGCGCCCGTCGCGTGAAACCTGCGCGACCGCGGCGGAGGTTTTGAAGTGACCGCTGGTGAGAGCCATTTGCAGCGTGAGGACATGGCGAGGATCGAATCCGGGGTTGACGTTGCGTAGCGCCAGGAAGGTTCGGATGAGCAGCGCCGCGCCGATGAGCAGGACGAGCGCGAGCGCAACCTCACTGATCACGAGCAGGGAGCGGACCTTGCTTTGGCGGAAGCCGGTTCCGGAGCGGTTGCTGCTTTCCTTCAGGGTGCTGTTCAGATCAGGACGCGAAGCGCCGAGCGCGGGAGCCAGTCCAAAGAGGACTCCGGTGAGGAGCGCGATTCCCAGGGTGAAGAGGAGCACGCGCCAGTCAATGCCGACCGCGGCGCCGTGCGCACCAATGCGCGGCAAGCCCGCGGGGCTGACGGCCAAGAGCGCACGCACGCCCACGTAGCCCAGTATGAGTCCCAGAACGGCGCCGGCGAGGGAGAGGACCATGCTTTCTGTCAGCAGCTGGCGCACGATGCGGATGCGGCCGGCTCCCATGGCTGCGCGGATGGCGAACTCGCGCCGGCGCCCGGTAGCGCGCACGAGAAGGAGATTCGCGACATTCGCGCAGGCGATGAGGAGCACAAAACCCACGGCCCCCAGCAAGACGAGCAGCGACTGGCGGGCACCTGCAACCACAGAGTCGCGGAGGGGCTCGACTGCGAAGCTGTTTTTCGGACCAATCATGTTGGGATAGCGGCGGCGGAACTGGTCGGCTGCAATCTTCAAGCGAGCGTTGGCCTCTGCGAGGGTCATGCCCGGCTTGAGGCGGCCGGCAACGAGGAAGTAATGGCCCTGATTGGTGCTGTGGGGATCAATCTGAAAGGGGATCCAGATGTCAGCTTTGGGATCGGTGGCGAACGACTTTCCGATTACGCCGACGATGGTGTAGGGGACGTTGCTGAGCGAAATGCTGGTGCCCACGATTTTGGGATTGCCGCCGAACCTGCGCTGCCACAGCCCATAGCTGATCACGGCATAGTTCCCGCCGTTGGGGGAGTCTTCGGCCCTGGTGAAGGTGTGGCCCAACATGACCGGCGCGCCAAAGAGGCGGAAGTAATTCCGGGAGACATGAATGCCGTGAATCTGTTCGGGGACGGTTCCGGTAAGGTTGAAGCCCGGTCCCCCGAAGTCGTAAGCGGTCACATCCTCGAAGACTCCCTTGAGGCTTCTCCAGGTGTTGAAATTGGTCGGCGAAGCAGACGGTCCCTTGCCCTGTGGAGAAGTGAGCAGGAACTGCACGATGCGGTTCGGGTGGGGGTAATCGAGCGGCTTGAGCAGAACCGCATTGACCACAGTGAAGATGGCGGTATTGGCGCCGATGCCCAGAGCGAGCGCGGCAATCGCGGTAATGGTGAATGCCGGATTGGCAATCAGCATCCGGAAGGAATATCTGAGGTCGGCGCGGAAGTCGCCCATCAGGAGGTCACCTCGGATATGGATTTTTGCCCGGGGTAAGGATGCATGTTGGCAGGTAGGTATACGACTGTGGCCGGGAGAATGTTCCTGACTTGAGCGAAGAGGAGAAACTGCCGGGCCGCAAACGGGGCTATCCGGATGCCGCCACGAACGGTATGAACACCGGTTCCAACGCCGCATGATCAAGAGCGTGCGTCCCGGATTCACGGTGCGCCGATGAGTGCAGAGCGGCGGTGCGGGCAGGAAAAAAGGGCGGCTGGTGAGCCGCCCCTGAGTGCTGAGCCAATAATGGAGAAATTCGGGCGCCGTCCCGCTGTGGTTATGCCGGTGAGGGGCTGCCTTCGGGCAGGTTGCCGGTTCCGCGGTCGGGTGCGGGCTTGAGGACCTGCGGGGTGGTTTCCGCGGTGGCCGAGCCGCCACCGCCGGAGGGTTTGAGCGGCGGGAGTTCCTTGCCCTCGACGATCATGCGGATTTCTTCGGCGTCGATGGTTTCGCGCTCGAGCAGTGCGGCGGCCATCTTGTGCATGATTTCCTGATGGTCGTTGATGATCTGGTAGGCGGAGCGATAGGCTTCGTCGACAAGGTTGCGGACTTCGGCGTCGATCTGGCGGGCAGTTTCCTCGGAGAAGTCGCGGTGCTGTGCGATTTCGCGGCCGAGGAAGATCTGCTCGTCCTTTTTGCCGAAGGTGAGCGGGCCGAGGCGGCTCATGCCGTATTCGCAGACCATCTTGCGGGCGAGGTCAGTGGCGCGCTCGATGTCATTGCCGGCGCCGGTGGTCATGTGATGGAGGAAGATTTCCTCGGCGATGCGGCCGCCCATGAGGATGGCAAGCTGCGTCTCCAGGTAGTCCTTGGTGACGGTGTACTTGTCTTCTTCGGGCAACTGCATGGTGAGGCCGAGGGCCATGCCGCGCGGGATGATGGTGACCTTGTGGAGCGGGTCAGCATGCTTGCGCATTGCAGCGACGACGGCGTGGCCGGACTCGTGGTAGGCGGTGTTGCGCTTTTCCTCGTCGGTGAGGAGCATGGAGCGGCGCTCGGCGCCCATGAGGACCTTGTCCTTGGCGGCTTCGAAGTCACGCATGGTGACGACTTTCCGATTGGCGCGGGCAGCATTGAGGGCGCTCTCATTGACCATGTTGGCGAGGTCTGCGCCGGAGAAGCCGGGTGTGCCGCGGGCGAGGACGCGGAGGTCGACATCGTCGGCGACGGGAACTTTCTTGGCGTGAACGCGGAGGATTTCTTCGCGGCCGCGGACATCGGGCCGGCCGACAACGACGCGGCGGTCAAAACGGCCGGGACGCAGAAGAGCGGGATCGAGAACGTCCGGGCGGTTAGTGGCCGCGACGAGGATGACGCCATCGTTGGCTTCGAAGCCGTCCATTTCCACGAGGAGCTGGTTGAGGGTCTGTTCGCGTTCGTCGTGCCCGCCGCCGAGACCGGCACCACGATGGCGGCCGACGGCGTCGATTTCGTCGATGAAGATGATGCAGGGGGCGTTCTTTTTGCCCTGCTCGAAGAGGTCACGGACGCGGCTGGCGCCAACGCCGACGAACATTTCGACAAAGTCAGAACCTGAGATGGAGAAGAACGGGACGTTGGCTTCGCCGGCGACAGCGCGGGCGAGGAGGGTCTTGCCGGTTCCCGGAGGGCCGACGAGCAGGACGCCCTTGGGGATGCGTCCGCCGAGCTTCTGGAATTTTTGCGCTTCTCGCAGGAATTCGATGATTTCCTGCAACTCCTCTTTGGCTTCGTCGACCCCGGCGACGTCTTTGAAGGTGATTTTCTTCTGTTGCATGGAGAGGAGGCGGGCGCGGCTCTTCCCGAAGGAGAGCGCCTTGTTTCCGCCGGATTGCATCTGGCGGATCATGAAGAACCAGAGGGCTACGAGAACGAGGATGGGCGAGAGCTGAATGAGGATGCTCCACCAGGCGCTGCCCTGGTTGTCCTTGATGGTGACGGCGACGTGGTATTTATCAAGGATGTCGTAGAGCGCCGGGTAGTTGGTGGGCACGATGGTGTGGAACTCGGCATTTCCCTGGCGGAAGTGACCATGCACATCGCCGCCGATGACGGTGACGTCGCGGATCTGGCCCTGGTTGACATCGCTTAGGAACTGGGAAAAGGAGATCTCCTGCGTTTTGCCCATGTTGCTGCTTTTCTGGAATACCTGCCAGAGCAACAGGCAGCAGGCAACGATGAATACCCAGAAAAGGATAGTTTTGACGGTTGAGTTCACGTGTGTCCTCTCTTCACGCACGACCAAAAGACGAAAAAGTAAGGCAGCCCGATTACGGGGTGGTTACTTAATTCCCGCTTTTACCATGTTAGACGCGGGAGAGTGCCCAGACGGAGCAAGAGCTTTGCGGCTGGCACAAAAATCCACTGAGTCTCTTCAGGTGACGATACGCCATCTTTATTTTAACTCCGGGGCGAGTTGGGAGGGCGGAAATAGCCGGGGAGGGGTTAACGGACGGGGAAATGGGGCGTGGTGTGGGGAAAGCATTGAACCGCAGGGGTTTAGAGGAATTCACCGGCGGGAGGGCGTTGAAGCTGGGGGATCTTGAACGTTCCAGGGGCAATGGCGGCAGCCGGAATGGCAGCAGGAGCCGCGGCGGAGGTGGTATTCGCGGGTGAAGACGAGGAATGGGCCATCCATGTAGTAATCGCGGCCTTCGACGAGGGGCGGGTTGGGGTTGTCGGCGGGTTCAGGCATGGAGGTCGGCTTCGTTCTGCGCGGACTGCGGCGGGAATAGCGGTGCTGGCTGCGGCGCGGCGGTGTTGTTGGTGGCGGGATCGGGCGAGAGGTTGGGCGGGGGGAAGGTGACGGTGCGACCGGGGATGGCAGTGGCGCGTTCGCCGGGGAGGACGATGCCGATGAGGTTGACGGGGTCGGCGGCGGCGACAGTGAGGGGCGGCATGGAGGCGAGAGGGCGCTGGCGGCAGGCGCGGAGGGATTCGACGGCCGCGGGGAGGGCGAACTGCTCGCCGGAGAAGCCGGAGAGGAAACGGCCGCCGCGGACAAGGCCGCGATCTTCAAGGCGGCGGAAGAGGCCGTGGAGCTCGCGCCAGCGGGGGAGCGAGGTTTCGTTGGCGGCGAGGTCGCGGAAGACGACGCCATAGCGGTGGAGGAGCATGAAGCAGGCGGATTCGAGCTGGAGGTCGTAGGCCTGGGCGGAATTTTCTGGGGCGGTGGGTTGGGAGTGGGCCGATTCGGTTTGGTCGGCCAGGAGGCTCCAGCGGCCTGCGGCGTTGCGGAGGGTGCGAGTGGCGCGGGCGGAGGGTGCGGCGAAGGCCTGCTTGCGGCGCGGATCGATGAGGGCGCGGAGGGCATCGAAGCCGTCGGCGGTGACGAGGCCGGCGGCGACGAGCTCCCAGATGGCGCGGGAGATTTCCGCGGGTGAGGTGGCGAGCAGGCGGGTAAGGTCAGCGGCGAAGAGCGCTCCGCGATCGGTGAGGAAGGAGCGGACGCGGTTGGCGAGGGGGCTGAGGCAGGCGGTGAGGTGGGCCTCTGGAACCTGGCGGTCAGCGAGGCAGCGGTCCATCCAGTGGGCTTCTTCGCGAAGGAAGAAGGTGATGGGCGCCATGCTGGTGGGCACGACGCGGCGGGGGCCACCGGATTCGGGAGATTGGAAGGCGGGATGGGGCGAGATGCGGCCCCAGCCGATGACGCCGGTAAGGCAGAGGGTGTCGAGCCAGCGGGGATCGTAGTTGGCGACGCGGGCGGGAAGGATGCTGCGCTCCCATTCGATGGCGGGGGCCTCGTATCCTTGCAGGGCTCGGAGGGCTTCGAGCAGGCCCTGTTCGCCGGTGAGCTGGCGCTGCGGGCCGAGGTGTTGCCAGTCGAGGAGGAAGCGCATGTAGGTAGCGGGCGGGACAGGCTCAACCTGCTTGCGCAGCTGGCCGATGGTGCGCTTGTGAATGCGCTGGAGGATGCGGCGCTCGCACCACTCGATGTGGTGGTCTGCGGTGGTGGGCGGATGCTCGAATGTGCCGCGGAGGATGGTGCCCGTGGATTCGAGATAAAGGAGCTGCGCGAAGACGGGCTGGGGCGCGAGGCCAAGATGGGTGGCGAGGTTGTGGGCGGTGACGGGGCCGAGGATCTGGAGCCAGCCCTGGATGGCTTTGCGGAGGACTTCGTCGGGGCTAGACGGGACGGTTGCGTGGGGGAATTCCGGGACGGGCTGGGAGAATTCAGCTTCTGGAAAGAGCACGCGGAGCCAGCCAGCACGCTCGGCGGCGCAAAAGTAACTGATGGAGTTGCATTTGGCGAGGAAAGCGCGACGGGTGGATTCGAGACGGGTGAAGAAGGTAGCCCAGGGAGAGGTGCGAGGATCCTCTGAGATGGAGGATGGGACGAGGACGAGAGATTGGAGGAGGTCGAGGAGCTCGTGCTCGTCGCGAATGTCTGGCCAGAGGGTTTCGCGGACTTCTGCGATGGCCTGGGGTGAAAGGCGGCCGGCTTCGCCGAGGAGATTGGCGGGGACTGCACCGCGGAGGCTGACGGCGCGGGAGCGGCGCTCTTCGAGGTCGGCGTCGTCGAGGAAGGCGTAGGGGTTGGCGTTGAGGAGCTCGTGGGCGAAGGCGGAGGGTGTGGCGGTGTCGACGGCGAGGCAACGGATGCGGCCGGAGTCAATGCCTTCGAGGATGCTGACGAGGCCGGTGAGGTCCATGGCTTCGCCGAGGACGTCCTGCATGACTTCGGCGACGAGGGGGTGGTCGGGGATCTGGATGTCGCCTTCGATGTTTTCAAAGCAGGCAGCGGCCTGCGGGAAGACGCTGGCGAGGAGATCGTCGGCGCGGGTGCGCTGGACTTGCGGGGCGACTTTTTTGCCTTTTTGGAACCGTAACAGTTGCAAACTGCGGTTGGCGGCCCACTTCCAACGGGATTTGAAGATGGGCGAGGCGAGCGAGGCCTGTTCGAGGAGGCTTTGGACGGTCTGGGTGGTGAGGAAGTGGAAGACGTCGCTCAAGGGGAAGCTGTGCTGCTCGGCGAGGGAGATGTTGATGCCGTTGTCAGTGGCGGCGGCCTGGAGTTCAAAGTTAAACCCGCGGCAGAAGCGCTTGCGGAGGGCGAGTCCCCATGCCTTGTTGATGCGGCCACCGAAGGGCGCGTGGAGGATGAGCTGCATGCCTCCGCCTTCGTCGAAGAATCTTTCTGCAACGATGTTGGTTACAGAAGGGACAGTGCCGAGGATGGCGCGCCCGGCGGCGATATAAGCGATGAGCTGCTTTGCGCCGGAGTCGCAGATGCAGCACGCGTCTTTGAGCCAGTCGATGGTGGCGGCGACTTCGGGTGCGGCTTCACTGATGTAGCCGGGGAGGACGTTGGGCGTGCGGCGGTCGATTTCGGAACGGAGGCCGGAGACGAACTCCGACAATTCCATGGTGCGCTGGGGGGCTTCGCCGCTCCAGAAGGGAAGCGTGGGCGGCAGGCCCTGGGCGTCTTCGACGAGGACGCGGCCGGCGGCCTCGATGCGCTGGATGCGCCAGCTGGTGTTGCCGAGCTGGATGATGTCGCCGGGGGAGGATTCGACGGCGAAGTGCTCGTCGAGGGTGGCGATCTGGACGCCTTCGGGCTGGGCGATGACGGGAAAGAGCGCGGTGTCGGGGATGGTTCCGCCATTGGTGACGGCGGTGATGCGCGCGCCGCGGCGGGCCTGGATGCGGCTATGGACGCGGTCGCGGAGAATGTATGCGCCGTAGCGGCCGCGGCTGGATTCGATGCCTTCGGTGAGGAGGGTGAGCGCGCGGTCGTATTCGTCGAAGGGGAGGTCGCGGTAGGGATGGGCGCGGCGGAAGACGTTGTAGAGGGTGCGCTCGTCCCATGGCTCGGCGGAGCAGGCGGCGACGATCTGCTGCATGAGGACGTCGAAGGGGCGCGGGGGAATTTCGAGGCGGTCGAGGATACCGGAGCGCATGGCGCGCATGAGGGCGGCGGTTTCGACGAGGTCGTCGCGGGTGGTGGGGAAGAAGCGGCCCTTGGGGGTGGCACCGCGCCAGTGGCCGGCGCGGCCGACGCGCTGCATGGCGACGGCGATGGCGCGGGTGGAGTTGATCTGGCAGACGAGGTCGACGGCACCGATGTCGATGCCGAGCTCGAGCGAGGCGGTGGCGACGAGGACGCGGATTTCGCCGGCCTTGAGGCGGCGTTCTGCTTCGAGGCGTAGCTGGCGCGAGAGGCTGCCGTGATGCGCGGCGACGTTTTCCTGGCCGAGGCGCTCGGCGAGCTGGAAGGCGAGTCGCTCGGCCATGCGGCGCGTATTGACGAAGACGAGAGTGGAGCGGTGCTCATTAGCGAGCTCGGCGATGCGGTCGTAGATGCTGTTCCAGATGGCGTTGGAGGCGACGGCTCCGAGTTCGTTGGATGGGATTTCGACGGCGAGGTCGAGGGTGCGGTGCCGGCCGCACTGAACGATTTCGACGTTGGGGTTGCGCGTGCCGCCGAGGAAGCTGGCGACGAGTTCAATGGGATTTTGCGTGGCGGAGAGGCCGATGCGCTGCGGCGCGGGATGGGCGAGCAGGCTGGCGCCTGGGGTGAGGGAATTTTCGGCGGTGACGAGGGCGTCAAGGCGTTCGAGCGTGAGGGCCAGGTGGGAACCGCGCTTGTCGTCAGCGACGGCATGAATTTCATCGACGATGACGGTGTGGACGCGGCGGAGATGCTCGCGGCTTTTGAGCGAGGTGAGCAGGATGTAGAGCGATTCGGGAGTGGTGACGAGAATGTGTGGCGGGCACTTGAGCATGGCGCGGCGCTCGGAGGGTGGGGTGTCTCCGGTGCGGACGGCGGCGCGGATGGGCGGGCAGAGGTAGCCGCGTTCGAGGGCGAGTTGCTGGATTTCGCGGAGGGGAGCTTCGAGGTTTTTCTGGACGTCGTTGGAGAGCGCCTTGAGGGGCGAGACGTAGACGACGGAGGTTCCGGCGGGGAGGCGGTTTTCGAGGGCTTCGCGGAGGAGGCGGTCAATGCAGATGAGGAACGCGGCGAGGGTTTTGCCGGAGCCGGTGGGCGCGGAGATGAGCGTGGGTGTGGCGGCGAGGATGTGGGGCCAGCCCTGCTGCTGGGGTTCGGTGGGCGTGCCGAAGCGGCGTGTGAACCACTCCTGAGTGACGGGGTGGGCCCATGCGAGCGCGTCGGAAACGGCTTTGGGGGCGGGCGGGTACGGCATGGTTTATTGTACTGCTGGTTTTGCTGTTTGTTCGCCAATAGTGGCCGTCGGGGTGGGTGCGTGCTTCGCACGCAAATGCCGAAATCTACCGCCAAGACGCAAAGGTGCGTGAAGGGAAAACACCTCTCACCGCAAAGAACACAGAGAACACAGAGATCGGCCACGAAGATTTGGCGTCGACGCTTTGCGCCGATTCCCACGCAAGCCAAAACCGGACTTGAATGGGCCATCCAGATCTCGTGTGTTGGAGGAGGAATTAGAAGGTTGTGGGAACTGATGGGGTGTTGCGCGCGTAGGTAGGGACGGGACTCAAGTACAAGTGTGCGCGTGAGGGAGTGCGGTTTTGGCGGTGACGATTGAGGGGATGACGGAGGGGCAGCGGGAGCGGAAGTCGAGCGCGCTGCGGCAAGCATTGTGGCTGGCGCTGGCGTTTGGGTTGCTGAAGTATGGTTTGCAGACGCTGGGGCAGGTGGTGATGCAGCACGCGGGGTACGGGATCTTTCGGGATGAGCTGTACTTCATTGTTTGCGGGCGGCACCTGGCGTGGGGGTATGTGGATCAGCCTCCGATGGTTCCGCTGCTGACGCGGATTTCGGAGCTGGTGTTCGGGATTCATTCGCTGGCGCTGTTCCGGACGTTTGCGTCGTTGGCGGGCGCTGCGGAGGTGGCGCTGACGGGAGTGCTGGCGTGGCGGATGGGCGGCAGCCGCTGGGCGCAGGCGCTGGCGATGACGGGCGTGCTGCTGGCTCCGATGGTGATCGGGATAGACGCGACGATTTCGACGAACATGCTGGAGCCGGCGCTGTGGACGATTGTGGCACTGGCGTTGATGGAGCTGGCAAGGCTGGCGGAGCGGGGCGTGCGTTCGGGGCCGGTGGTGGCGCGGTGGTGGGTGGTGATGGGTGCAGCCGCGGGGCTCTGCATAGAGAACAAGTGGACGATCGTCTTCTTTCTGGTGTGCCTGCTGGCAGCGCTGCTGCTGACCGAGCAGAGGAAGATTCTGCTGAGCAAGTGGTTTGCGGTGGGGTTTGCGCTGATAGTGCTGATCGCGCTGCCGAATCTGATCTGGGAGGTGCATCACCAGTGGGCCACGCTGCAACTGCTGCACAACGACCAGGTGGACGGAAAGAATGTGCACGTGGGTCCGGTGGCATTTGTGCTGAACCAAGTGAAAGTGCTTGGGTTGCTGATGGCTCCGTTGTGGATTGCTGGCGTGGTGTGGCTGCTGGCGGGGCGCAGGGCGAAGACGTTCCGGTTCCTGGGCGTGACGTATGCGCTGTTCTTACCGCTGATGATGATTCTGCACGCGAAGGACTATTACCTGGCGGCGATTTATCCGCTGTATTTTGCGGCGGGCGCGGCGGCATGGGATGGATGGTTGAAGAAGGCGTGGCTGCGGCGCGGGGTGGTTCCGGCGTATGTGGCTGCGAACGTGGCGCTGACCGCGGTGGTGCTGCCGGCGATTTTGCCGGTGCTGCCACCCGTCAAGGAGATTGCGTACATGCAGCGGCTGCATCTGGCTCCGCCGAAGATGGAGACGGGTGCGACGGCGACGCTGCCGCAGTACTTTGCGGACATGCTGGACTGGCGGCACAAGGCGAATCTGCTGGCCGATGCGTATTGGTCACTGCCGGCGGCGGAGCGCAAGGAAGCGGTGATCTACGCGAAGAATTACGGCGACGCGAGCGCGGTGAATGTTTATCGGCCGGATGTTCCGACGGCGATCAGCGGGCACCAGAATTATTTCTTGTGGGGACCGCGCGGGGCGACGGGCAAGGTGATGATCATCTTTGGCGACAGCATCGCGACGGATGAGAAGGAGTTTGATTCGGTGCAGGTGTATGCGCGGGATACGAATCCACTGGTGGAGCCGTATGAGCGCGGGCCGATTCTGATTTGCAAGGGGCTGCACGGGAACCTGGAAACGCTGTGGCCGAAGGTGAAGTTCTGGTACTGATGTGCGGTTGACAGAGGCTGCGGGATGGGCGCAGTGTGTGAGGCGCATGATGGAGGTGCGTATGCGATTATCGCCGTTGGGTTCCGCATGCACGACCGCGGTTTTATCCACCATTCTCACCCTGCCGCTGCTGGCGCAACCCGCGCCGAAGAACGTCACGATACAACTTGCCGGAATCGGCACAAGCAGTCTTCGACTGCACTGCAAGGATGTGAAAGACCTGAGCCAGTGCGTCGACGGCGCGCAGGGGTTGAGCCCGCAAGAGATGAAGCGGCTGAAGGCAATGACTCCGAAGCTGCAAAAGCAACTGGATGAGGAACTGAGCAAGGCGCAGGATCGCTCGGGAACATGCTTTACGATGCGGGTGTTTGAGTTTCCGAAGGGATTTCCTGACAAGAATGCGAAGGCGCAGCCGAAGGTGAGCGATTGCACTCCCGCGTCGCGCTTCCACGAGCGGGGCCTGGTGCAAGGCGTACAAATTTATCAGACGAAGAAGCCGCGCTGAGCGCAGAGGCAGCGCGACAGGAAATAGAAGAGACAAGAAAGGACCGCACGGGGCGGTCCTTATCCTGCGTGAGGAAGAGAGTTGGAGTTACTTCTTCGGCGGCGCGATGACGTCCTTGGCGGACTTGGCGACGCGGAACTTGACGACGGTCTTGGCCTTGATCTTGATCTGCTCGCCGGTCTGCGGGTTGCGGCCGATGCGGGCCTTGCGCTCTGCCTTGACGAGGCGGCCGATGCCGGGGATCACGAATACACCGTTCTTCTTGGTTTCCTTGATCGCGGTTTCGGCGAGCAGGTCGAGGAAAGCGGCGGCCTGCTTGTTGGTGAGTTCGAGCTTCTCTGCCATGTGCCGCACGAGAGCGGTTTTGGTCATCGTAGTTGCCATACGGTAATTCCTCCAGACATCTTTTTGTCGTTCCCGCCCCGGAGCGGATGTGCTCTCCGAGGGGGTGGTGCCGTTCTCAAAACAGCCAGTGTTTATGCGGCTTGAGAGAACCTTCCGCCGTTTACCTTGCGGCTTGCAGAAAGCTTTGTCAATGGCAAAACGCCGGTTTCCACAGGTTTTTGTGGGTTTTTTGCTGTTTTTGGCCTGTTTTTGAGGAAAAACGGAGCTTTGGAGGGGGCTGGCCGAGCGGCTTTCCGGGCGAAAAGCAAAATCTATCGCAAAGGCGCAAAGGACGCAAAGAAAGGCCAGGGAGGGCGGAGAGAGGGTCCGGGGATGCGGATGGAAGCGCAGATTTCTCCGCACCGGCGTGCGGCGCCTTCGCCCGGCAATGACTGCCAGGGGGGAGGGTGCAGTGCGATCTATCGCCAACAGCGGACTAAGGATGGGGTACCGGAGTGGCGCTGGGCTAGTAGAGCGGGAGGGGTGGCAGAGAGGGCTTTCTGAGGCGGTTTTCTGCCGAGGGCGGCGCGATGGCGCGGTTGAGGAAATCGACGAGGGGAGCGGCGAGGGTGAAGTAGGCGGCGACAGTGCGCGGGAGGGCCGAGTGCAGGGCGGCTTCAGCGGGCAGGGCGGCGGTGACGCCCCACTGGCGCCAGCGGATGTACTCTGCGGCGGGGTGGTTGGCGGGGAAGCCTTTGGGGTCGCGGGTGAGGGCGTTGGGGTCGTGGAGGCTGAAGCGGCGGCGGAGGGCGCGATTTTCGATGAGGGAGCGGAACTCCTGGTGACGATCGAGGAGGTAGCGGCGGATGGCGAGGAGCTGGTCTTTGGCGGGCATGTAGACGCCGGCGGCGAGGATCATCTCAGTACCGCTGAGGTGAAGGTAGTAGCCTGCGCCGGAGGTTTTTTCCATGTCGGAGCGGCCCCACCAGGCGGCGATGTGCTGCTTGTAGGGCGACTTGTCGGCGGAGAAGCGGGTATCGCGATAGATGCGGAGCATGATGCGGTTGGCGGGACGGATGTGATCCGGGGCGTAGTCCATCATGCCGGCGTTGACGGCCTCGATGAGGGCGAGCATGGGGGCTTTGACTTCGCGGTCGTAGATGGGGCGGCGGGGCTCGAACCACTCGCGGCGATTGTTGCGGCGGAGGCCGCGGAGGAACCGCAGGGCTTCGTCATGGAAGTGGGGGACGACGTGCTCGGAGTGCGAGGTTGGCGAGTAGGCAGCGGACACCGCATCATTATGACAGCGCCATGTTGCGGTTTGGTTAGAACAGGTTTACATCACGTTCATAATCAGGGGAAGTTGTTGCTGCGATGGGCAGTGGCGTGATGGGAATGGCATGAAGCAGTCTTTGAGATTGAGCGTGATGGCGGTGGCGGCGGCGCTGGTGATGGTGAACCCGGCGGCGCTCGCGGCGAGGCATCGTCTGCTGACGCAGGGGCAGGCGCGGCAACTGGCGCGGCTGGTGGCGAGGCACGAGCACATCGACCTGAACAACCAGTGGATTGAGTTTGACACGATGGATGTGGGCGCGCCCTATCTGCCTGGGTTTGCGAGCTTCATTGTGCTGCGCGAGGCCTCGACACCGGGGCCGGACACGACACTGCGGCGGTATGCTGTGAGCCGCGAGACGGGGAATGTGTGGGAGATGACGCTGTGCCGGAAGTATGATTTTCCGGCGCTGGCGGCGCTGCGCAAGAAGCTGACCGGGCATGCGGAAGCGAGCGCGGCCGAGGATGCGGCGGAGCGGAAAGCGCTGGGGTGCGAGGCGGACGGGCGCTGACTGGCCTTCCAGGCGGATGCACGCTGACGCGCGCCAGCCGATAGCGTTGAGGTGCGCTGCTCCCACTCAAGCCAAAACCGGGCTTGAATGGGCCACCCGCGGAAATTCGACCGGCGATGCCAGCAGGCAAATGTGATGAAATGCGTCTGCCGTGAATGGTGGAACCGCCGAAGCCTGGTTGGCATGGAGGAAAGATTACTCCTGTCCCCCACTCAAGCAAAAGAAGTGTCCAGTCCCTATAGATCCTTTACAGTTTGTCTCGGGACATCCTTTACAGTTTTTGGTTCTGAACTTTCCTCCGGTAGCCATCGTTCGACCGCGGTCGAACGATGG
>JAJZMO010000211.1 GCA_021798235.1 Acidobacteriota bacterium
GCGGCTGGTGGAGTTGGACCTGCCCGGCTACGCGATGGGCGGTCTGAGTGTTGGCGAGCCACGGGAACGCACGCGTGAGATCATTGCCGCGACGCTGCCGCTGCTGCCTGCGGACAAGCCGCGCTATCTGATGGGTGTGGGCTACCCGGAGGAGATCGTCGAATATGCGGCCATGGGCGTGGACATGATGGATTGCGTGTTGCCGACGCGCGCGGCGCGCCATGGGCTGCTGTTTACCTCGCAAGGACGGCTGAACATCAAGAACCAGCGCTATGCGGAGGACCAGGGGCCACTGGATCCGGAGTGCAAATGTGGGGTCTGTCAGCGGTACACGCGGGCCTACTTGCGCCATCTCTTCGCTGCGAAGGAACCGCTGGCCGCCGTACTGCATTCCCTGCACAATTTGGCCTTCTACCTTGACACGATGCAATCTGTGCGGGATGCTATGGTGCTAGGGACTCTTCCAGAACTTCTTGAGCGGGTGCGGCAGCGGCAGGGTGGGGCTGCGTAGGATTGTCGGTCAAGATGTCTGAGGAACCCGGCGGCACTGCAACGGGCAAGCCACCGGAAATTTTTCCCCAAAAGAAACTCCGCCAGCGGCAACGCGGCCCCAGGGCTGTGAGTTGTGCAGGGCAGAGGCAAGGATTGAGCAGTGACACCAACGATCGCAGCATTGGGTGCCGCAGGCACGCCGCAAGGGTACATGACGTTTCTGCCCTTCATTCTTATTTTTGTTGTTTTCTACTTTTTTCTGATTCGTCCCGGGCAACAGCGCCAGCGCAAATGGCAGGACATGCTGGGCAAGCTGAAGGCCGGCGACCGCGTGACCACCACAGGGGGTCTGCGTGGCGTGGTCAACTCCATCAAGGATGACGTGGTGCAGTTGCGCGTTGCCCCGGATAATCTGCGCATGGAGATCGTCAAGTCCTCCATCGCCTCTGTTACGACCAACGATGAGGAGACGAACTAGCCGTGTCCGCTAGCGTTGGAAAATGCCGTCCAAATCATTCAGTCAGGGTTGAGTCAGTCAAATCCCATGCGTAAAAATCTCACCGGAAAAACCGTCCTCATTCTCGCCACGCTGTTGGTCTTCGTGTACGGCATCTTTGGCATCCCCAGCGGCTTTCGTGGCGCGGCGTTGAAGGACGCCTTGACCAGCCGCATCCATCTGGGCTTGGATCTGCGCGGCGGCACGCACCTGATTTTGCAAGTGATGGTGCCGGAGGCTGTAGGCGCGACCGCAGACAATGACGTGACGCGCTTGCAGTCGGATCTGCGCGACATCAACGCCGCTGGTGCCGTGCCGACGCGCCCGGATGCTGCGCGCCCGGATGTGGTCAAGGTGCTCAATGTGCCTGCGGACAAAGACGGCGCGGTGCGCTCCATGCTGGAGGATCACTACGGCCAGCAGTATGACATCAGCTCGAACGCGGACAACAGCTTCACGATGACGATGAAGCCCTCCGTGGTTCGCGACATTGAGCAGCGCGCGCTGGCGCAGTCGATTGAGACGATTCGGGACCGCGTGGATCGCCTGGGCGTCAGTGAGCCGGTGATTGAGGAGTATGGCCCCGGCAAGGATCAGATTTTGGTGGAGCTGCCCGGTGTGGATGATCCGGCGCGCGTCAAGGACATCATTCAGTCCACGGCGCGCTTGGAGATTCACGAGGTGCTCGGCGGGCCGTATCCAGATATGCAAACGGCACTGCAGGCCAACGGCGGCAGCACGCCGCCGGACGGCGAACTGATGAAGGCCTCTGACCAGAGCAGCGACTCCGGCCAGTACTACATGCTGCGCCGCTCCGCCATTGTGGCTGGCAGCGACTTCCGCGACGCGCAGCCCTCGGTGGATGTGAATCAGCGTCCGGATGTGAATTTTGTTTTGACGCGCGCTGGCGGCGATCGCTTTTATCAGTTCACCAGCACGAACATCGGCAAGAGCATGGCCATTGTGCTCGACAACAGCGTGCGGGAAGTGGCGACGATTCAAGGTGCCATCCGTGACCAGGGACAAATCTCCGGGGGGGGATTCACCAAGGACACGGCGGAGAATCTTTCCCTGATGCTGCGTACGGGCGCGTTGCCGGCCTCGATTCATTTTCTGGAAGAGCGCACGGTTGGCCCCTCGCTCGGTGCGGACTCGATTCGCCAGGGCGTGATCGCAGCCACGGCGGGCATGTTGGCTGTGATGGCCTTCATGCTCTTCTACTATCGCGGAGCGGGCATCAACGCGGATTTGGCGCTGGCGCTGAATCTGGTCATTCTGCTCGGATTCATGGGCTTCACGGGTTCCACGTTGACTTTGCCCGGCATCGCCGGTGTCATTTTGACGATTGGTATGGGCGTGGATTCGAACGTGCTGATCTTTGAGCGCATTCGCGAGGAATTGCATGCGGGCAAATCGCCCTCGGCGGCTGTCGATCAAGGCTTTGGCCACGCATGGCTCACCATCGTGGATACGCACGTGACGACCATTGTTTCTGCGGCGATTCTCTTCCTGTTTGGCACCGGACCTGTGCGTGGCTTTGCCGTCACGCTGACCTTTGGTTTGTTGGCCAACTTGTTTACCGCCGTGTTTGTATCACGCGTCATCTTCGACGCAATTTTGAACCGCAAGCAGCGCGGCGAAGCCATTTCAATTTAAGCGCCGGGTTGCGACCCGCACGATTGGGAGTGTGACGTGGAATTTTTCAGGGATGTCAATATCGACTGGCTGGGCAAGAAGTGGTACTTCCTCGCCTTTTCGCTGGTCTTCAGTGTCTCCGGACTGCTGTCCATCCTCTTCTGGCACCACATTCCTTTGGGAGTGGACTTCAAGGGGGGCACGCTGGTCTACATCAAGTTTGAGGCCGTGCCGCAGGTTGCCCAAATTCGTCAGGCCGCCGATGAGGCCGGGCTGCACGATGTGCGCATTCAGAGCTTTGGTCGCGCAGAAGATCACGAAGTGATCGTCTCGCTGCCGCAGCATGAAACCTCTGAGGCCGATCTGGACCGGGGACGCAGCGCGATTGTGCAGGCGCTGGAGTTGCATTACTCCGCCAGCGGTGCCGCCAATGCGGGCAAGCTCGACCTCGACAATGCCAGCCGTGAATCGTTGGCTGCGTATTTGGAGCAGGTGGATCCGCTGCACCTGGGCCAGTCGCCGGAGGCAGATGCGCACTACATGCAGGCCGCCACGGCGGTGCTCAACTACCGCGATCAGGAAAAGAGCGGATTGATTGACAGTCTGAGCGCGTTGCAGAGCCGCGTGGATCCGGCGATTCTCGCCGCATTGCAGTCGGGAACGTTTCTCTCCGGCTTCACCATCCGCAACGTGGAGATTGTTGGCCCGCAGGTCGGTGCCAATCTGCGCCAGCAGGCACTGCTGGCCACGCTCTACTCGCTGGCGGGCATGTTGGTTTATCTTTGGTTCCGCTTTGAGCTGATCTATGGCGTCGCCGCTGTGGTGGCCGTCTTTCACGACACGCTGATCACGATTGGCATCTTCAGTTTGACGAATCGCGAGATGACCTTGACGGTGATTGCGGCCATTCTCACACTGATCGGCTATTCGATGAACGACACCATCGTCGTCTTTGATCGCATCCGCGAGAATCTACGCACCATGCGCCGGGAGAGCTTGGCGGTCGTGGTCAATCGCAGCATCAACCAGACGCTGAGCCGAACGGTGCTCACCTCTGGACTGACCTTTTTGACGGTGCTTTCCCTCTATGTTTATGGCGGCGAGGTGCTGAACGGTTTCTCTTTCGCGCTGGTGGTGGGTATTTTGGTGGGCACGTATTCGTCCATCGCCGTGGCAGCGCCCATGCTGGTGGCGTACCAGGATTGGCGACTGCAACGGGGCAAGGCGGCCAATCTGCCGGGTGGGCGCCGTTCGGCAGCCTAGGTTTTGTGGGTATCGTTGGGAAGTTGCTGGCGGGAAGTTGTTGAATTTAAAGATTTCTTTTTTATTCAGAAATCAGTGCATTTTCGGGAACAAACTCGGAACGCACGGTGTCTAAGCATTGCAGGCGCGGGTGCCTAGCACCTCCGCAGAAGGTGGAAACATGTTCGAAGACAGCTTGCTGGAATCCGGCAACAAGATCAAGACCAAGAGCAAGTATTGGATGTTCGCTACGTTTGCATTCAATGGGTTGATCCTTGCCGTCCTGATTCTGATCCCGTTGATTTATCCAGAGGCCCTGCCCAGTCAGGCAATGGCCACGTTGCTGGTGGCACCGCCACCACCGCCACCACCACCGCCCCCCCCACCGCCGGCGGCCAAGTTGGTTCCCGTCAAGATTCAATCGGAGATGCTGGACAATCAGTTGCACGCGCCCAGCAAGATTCCCAAAGAAATCAAGATGATTAAAGAGAGCGAAGCTCCGCCGCAAGTGGCTGGCGTGACCGGCATGAGCGGCTTGGGCAGCACCGGTGGCGTGATGGGCGGTATTATTGGCGGCCTAGGCTCCGGCAACGCGCCGCTGGTCAAGGTGGCACCTCCCAAGAAGCTGATTGTTTCCTCGGGTGTGATGGCCACGCGTGCCGTCTACAATCCGAGTCCGAACTATCCGCCGATTGCCCGCGCAGCGCGACTCTCTGGGACCGTGGTGCTGCAGGCCACCATTGGGCGTGATGGCACCATTCAGAATCTGCGTGTCGTCAGCGGTCCGACGCTCTTGCAGCAGTCGGCATTGGACGCTGTGCGTCGCTGGCGCTACAAGCCACTGTTGCTGGATGGGGTTCCCGTGGACGTGGATACAACAATCGATGTTGTCTACAGCTTGGACCAGTGATACTGTAGCGCGAGCAGCCCAAGTTCTCTGTTCGCGTTGTTGTGCAACTCCAAGCCGAAACATCCTCGGTTCAATCAGGTTTTTGTAACGTGTATATCCCCAAGGAGGATAGATTCAAGTGATTCTCGCTCATCTTACCCAAGTAGCATCCCACTCTGCGGCACTGGCCGCCTTCTTCCAGGATCAGCCGGTTGGTTTCAGCCCGCTCGACCTCTGGCACAACATGGGCATTTTGGCCAAGGGTGTTGCTTGCATCCTGTTCGTGATGTCCATCTGGTCGCTGGCCGTGATGATCGACCGCGCGCTGTATTTTTCGGCTGCCCGCAAGCAGTCGCGGGAGTTTGCGCCCAAGGTTGCCGGAGCTTTGAAGGAAGGCCGCTTGGATGAGGCCGTCAAGGTTGCCGATCGCAACAAGAAGTCGCACTTGGCTGAAGTGGTCACCGCTGGACTGCAGGAGTTCCGCAACTACGGCAGCGGCGGAGCGATTAGCCAGGATCAGATCGAAGCCAGCCAGCGCGCCTTGGAGCGTTCTGAGGCCATCGTTCACGCCAAGCTGAAGCGCGGTCTGGGTGCATTGGCTACCATTGGTTCCACGGCTCCCTTCATTGGCCTCTTCGGCACCGTTGTGGGTATTCTGAACGCCTTCCAGCAGATCGCCACGCAGAAGACCTCCGGTATCGGCGCCGTCGCTGGTGGTATCTCAGAAGCCTTGGTAACAACAGCCTTCGGCCTGCTGGTCGCTATCCCCGCCGTGATGACCTTCAACTACTTCAGCAACCGCGTGGAAGCTTTTGACGTCGAGATGGACAACTCTTCCAGCGAGTTGGTGGACTACTTCCTGAAGCAGGGACATCGCAAGTAACTGCGCTGTTTCTGTCACAGCAGATCCGGGTACAAGAGAGCGCGTTCCCCAGGGGCACCTCGGCAAACAGAACTCTGTGCGTCGAGGTGCGGGGAGCGGATCGAAATGGCAGCCCGAAGCCACCACCGCGCCGATGGGGCAGGGTGGGTGAGCAAAGAATGATGGAGCCAGTTGTATGGGAATCGTAGTTCGTGATGAAGGTTCAAAGGTCAACTCCAATATCAACGTCACGCCGATGGTGGACGTGATGCTGGTGCTGCTGATTATCTTCATGGTCATCACCCCGATGATCAACAACAAGGTGAACGTAGACCTGGCCAAAGTGGAAACGCCCACGGCCATGCCGGATGCTGACAAGGAAGACGCCGTGGTGGTTGCCATAACGCGCGACAGCAGAATCTTTCTTGGGGCCAAGCAGGTATCGCTGGATGACTTGGGCGGATTGGTTCGGGACCAATTGGAAAACAAGGTCGACAAGGAAGTCTTTATGCGCGCAGATGCTCGTGCGCACTATGGTACGGTGATGGACGCCATTGATGGTTTGCGTACGGCAGGCGTGGATGAAGTCGGCCTGTTGACGGAGCCGCGTGTTCAGACCTCCAACAAACAGCAGTAGCTGGACAATTTTTGGATAGCAGAGCCGGGCAAGGCATGGCGATAAATTGAATCCGGCGCGAGGATTAAGCATATGGGAATGACATCGGGTGGCCACGGTGGCCTGAATTCAGAGATTAACGTCACGCCAATGATTGACGTGTTGCTGGTGCTCTTGATCATCTTCATGGTGATCGTGCCCACGACCCCGCATGGTCTGGATGCGCTGGTGCCCCAGCCGCCCAAGAATCCGCAGCAGGACAAGCCAAACGATCGCACGATTGTTGTGCAGGTCATTCATCGTCCCGGTGGCGGCGAGCCTGCCTTCAAGATCAACGAGACGGACGTCACGTTCCGGGATCTTTTGCCCCAGCTTACGGCGATTTTTGCCAGCCGCGCAGAGCGCATCATGTTCGTCAAGGGCGATCCGGATTTGGACTTCTCCACCGTTGCCCAGGTTATTGACATCGGTCACCAGGCCAACGTGGACCACATCGGCTTGATTACACCCAAGATTGAAGCCGGCCAGTAGGTCGGCTTCAATCTTTTTTGCTGCTGTAGCAGGCGGGTCCGTCTGGTTTTGGCAATACACGTTTTGCGTTCAGATGTTTGAAGGAGATGACAAGCAACATGAATCGTCGCGCACGCATTTTTGTAATGGCTGCCGCAGTTGCCGCAATGTTGACCTGGAGCACCGGCTGTAGCCGCCTCGAGGCGAGAGACCAGTTGAACAAGGGCGTACAAGCCTACAAAAGTGGCCGGTATGAAGAGGCCATTACACACTTCCAGCAGGCCGTGCAGCTGGACCCTTCGCTGCCCATGACTCGCCTATATTTGGCGACGGCCTATGCGCAGCAGGTGGTGCCCAATGTGACGACTCCAGACAATCTGCGCAATGCGGTTCTGGCCGTGGATCAATATTCGGATGTACTGAAGAAAAACCCGAACGATTTAACTGCGTTGAAGGGAATCGCTCAGATCTACTTCAATATCGGTCAATTTGAGCAGGCCAAGGAATACCAGCAGAAGGTCATCAACGTAGATCCCAAAAATGCAGAGGCCTACTACACGATCGGTGTGATTGACTGGACGTTGTCCTACAAAAATGCCACGGCGGTACACCGCGCACTGAACGTGCAGGACAACGGTGATCCCATCAAGGACAAGACGACATGCGCCTCCCTGCAAGCGCAGAACGGCCCCTTGGTGCAAGAAGGCATGAACTATCTGATGCAGGCTGTGCAGATTCGTCCCAACTACGACGATGCCATGGCCTACATCAATCTCATGTATCGCCGCAAAGCGGAGATTGAATGCGGCGATGATGCGGCGCGTTTGGCAGATTTGGATCAGGCCAATCAGTGGGCGCAAAAGTCTATGAGCACCCGCAAGGCCAATGAAGCGAAAAAGAATTCCCAGACGCCCGGCGGTATCGTACTCGACCAAAAGTAAGCCGCAGATTCCTTACTTCTTAAAAAATCCCCCACGCACTCCGTGGGGGATTTTTTTCTGCAGAGGGGCCTTGGGGTCTAGGCCAAGACGGAGCGATACTATGGTGGCGAAGGCCGTCTTGCAGCGCGAAGACTTATGGTGGGACTCAAGTCGCGCTGCTGGAAAAGACGCACGGATTTCGAGATTGGATCGAGCGCAATCTTGCGTTGTGCTCTTGAAATTTCTGCGCAGGGGTTACGACACCAGGTTTCGTTGCAGCCGGAAAGTTATAAGCCAAGATAGGCTTTGTATTGCTGTTGCAGTACCCCTAGATTGCGCGCCAGCCCCAGCTTGGCTTGGTTGTACGCATTCAAGCTGTTGACCCAGGTTGCCTGTGCGGCTGCCAATTCTGCCTGTGCTTGCACCACGGCGAGATTGTCTTCCACTCCATTTAAGAATCGCTCTGTGGCGTCACTGAGTGACTGCTGAGCAAGCGCAACATTGCTATGGGCCACATCGGTAAGTTTTTTTGCAGCAGCTATATCGAGAAGGCTGTCTCGAAGTTGTGCATCGATGGTTGCACGCATGCTGGCCAGATTTTCCAGGGAACGACGGCGTTCTGCCTCGGCTGCATCGTGATCTCCCCGCAAGCTGGCTTCGCGGAAAATAGGCACGCTCAGTTCTCCAGCTGCAAGAAATGTGCCATGGTAGACGCCGCCCACGGTTCCCGTAACGCCGTAGTTGCCATCAAAGTTGAGTGTGGGCATCCGCTCCCAGCGCGCCGCAGCGTGCGCATGATTCGACGCGCGAACCGCTGCCAGCGCGCCCTGGTAGTCTTGTCGGCTGGCGTAGGCGATCTTGCGCGCCTGCTCGATCGTCACGGTCTCCAAGTCTGCATAGGGCGTGGCATCGGTCAGCGTGATGGGTTGATCTGCCGCCAAACCAATTTGACGATTGAGGGAAATCTTGGTTTTGGCCAGTTCATTTTGAGCCGCAATCCATCGTTGCTCCTGCTGCTGTTGCGCAACCTGCGCGCGCAATAAATCGAGATGGGTTGCTGTGCCAGCGCGCAGCGCATCCCGCGTCTGTTGCACCAGAAGCGAGTCCGCGTTCAACAATGCCTGCGCCGTATCCACGTTCGTTGCATCCGCCAGTGCTTGCAGATACGTGTCGGCTACGTTTTGGATGACTTGTCCCAGCGCGGATTGGCGACTGTAATAGGTTGCCACGCTGGCATCCTTTTGCGCGCGAAAGGCCTCCAGTGCGCTCCAGTTGAAAAGCGACTGGTGCAGATTGGCTTGTGCGGTCAGCACGTTGACGGTGACCACGGGGCCGAAGGATACGCCTGCAGGGAGAAATCCCGGAGGAAATTGAGCCAACAATCCGGGACGAAAGCCGAGTGCGGCAAGGTTGATCTGATTGCGCCGCCGGGAAGCCGATGCAGTCAGATTGGGCAGCAGCACGTTCAGCCCCTGCATTTGTGCGCCGTGGGAAATTTGTTCGTTTTGCCGTGCCAGAATTGCGGCAAGGTTCTGCTCCAGACCGCGCCGTACTGCTTCATCCAGCGAAAGTTGCAATGGCTCAGCTGTAGCCGTGCCCGAGAGGACACTGCTCGTATACGCAGAGGGGGTCAAAGTTGCCAACGGTGCATCCGGCAGGCTTTGCGTCTGTGCCTGTGTCGCACACAGCAACAGCCAGATTCCTGCGGCATAGGCAACGATTGCGAATCGTAAATGGGAACTGCGCACCATAGGTCTCTTATAGATTAGACGCTCTGCGGGAATTCTGGATTCGGGCATCCGCGAAATCGACGAGCGGTGGGGGATGCTGTTGGACGTGGGCCCTTGGTTCCCTTATGGCTGGATGTGCTCGTACCGCTGCCGAAGCACGGACGTTCCCCTTATCGCGCCAGATCGAGGAGTACGTGTACGTTGCGTTCTTCGTCGCCGGGGGCGTCAACGGGGGTTTCGGCGATGAAGGCCGCATGGGCGAACGCTGCGCTGTGTAGCAGGCGGCGGAAGGGTTCCAGGCCGATCTTGCCTTCGCCGATGTGTTCGTGACGATCGAGTTTGGATCCGCGCTCGGCCTTGGCGTCATTGCAATGCCAGACGCGCACATGCTGAGCGCCGATGGTCTGTTCGATCTGGCGCAGCGTTGCTGCATAGCCCGATTCGCTGACCAGATCGTAGCCCGCAACGTGCGTGTGGCAGGTATCCAAACAGGCAGCAACCGGCGCGTGCGGACGCAGGCGCTCGATCAGCTCCGCGACCTGCTCAAAAGAACCGCCCAGAGAAAACTCCGCGCCGGCTGTGTTCTCAATCAAAATGTGAAACGGCGTTTCCTGCCAAGGCAGGCCGTCGATAGCGCGCGCGATCGACTCCGCCGCAAGCGTTAGGCCCTGTTCGCGCGTCATGCCGCGGTAGGAGCCGGGATGCAGCACCAGATACTCCGCGCCCAGCGCAAGGGCGCGTTCAATTTCGCCGCGAAAGGCAACGATGGATTTCTGGCGCACTTCATCGGACTGGCTGCACACATTGACCAGATAGCTGGTGTGGATGACCAGCGGGCCAACGTTGTGCGCGGCGCGTGCGGCGCGGGTCTGCTCCCCTTGCGCAGCAGAAATTTTGGAGGCGTGCCACATGCGCGGGCTGGCGGAGAAAATTTGCAGCGTGTTGGCGCCAATCTCCGGCGCATGAGCCACGGCCTTATCCACCCCGCCCGTGGTGGACAGGTGAATGCCAATGCGAAGCGTGTGCGTGGAGGGTTGGGTTGAGTTTTTCATGTCTATGTCTGTGCTCACTTGCAATGAGAATAGCGAGAACAAGGCCAGCGCGTCGAATGGTGGAAATAGCCAGGTCACTGGAACCTGCCAACTCAAGCCCAAGGAAGTTTTGTATGGGGTGCCCGGAGGCACCCCGCTGTGGCAGAGAGTTGGACGGTATCATCGCATCAGAATTTTAGCGGTGATTATTGCAGGATCGTTCTCATATCCGCGCTTTGGCTCTGCAAGTGCCTCGATCTTGCGCTTAATGTCCTCTGGAGACCAAAAAATCCAGTCCTTCTGCTTCATGAACTCACGCATTGGCTCGCTTTGCTTTTGGTAGACCTTACCTGCCGCAAGGCCGAGAGTGATTTTTGTTTCTAAATTCGCCATCCCGCAGTCAACGAGGTTTTGCAGCAACTTCTTCAAGACGAGTGCGCGATATTTCGGCGAAGTGAAGAGCTTGTAGCGCCCTTCCTGTATTGCATGCTCCTTTTGCAGGTCAGCGAGCTTGACTCCTTGGGAATCAAGATAAGATTTTGCTTCAAAGGCAATGACCTCATTTTTAGAGAAATCTAGCGCAAGCAAATCGATCTCTGGGCGCGGAATCGAGTGCTTTCCAACCAGACGTTTTTCTTGCTTCGTCAAAGTAACCTTGAAAGACTTACGCACCCAGTAGTGTTCTGCCTCAAGCAACGTAGAAATGATGCTCTCAAAGTGGTCCATTGGTTGCTCCGTGGTGACTTTTTAGGACGTATAGTCTTCGGTTATCGATCCCCGCATCGTGCTCCATCCAAGCCTTCTTTTGGCCTGAATGGGCGGGTTTTGTTAATTCCCAGGACTCAATCGAGACCCTTCGACAAGCTCAGGGCACGCTCTGGCTCACCCCTGTTTTGGTGGATGCGTGCGTGTGTTCGCCTACCAGCGCAGCAGCACCAGCTCCGCGCAGAAGCCCGGCCCCATCGCGCCCAGCAGGCTATAGCTGCCCGCAGGCGGGCGGATGTTGTAGAGGAAATCCTCCAGCACCAATAGCACGGAGGCTGAGGACATATTTCCCGCGCGGCGCAGGCACTCCCACGACGGCGCAAAGTCGGCGCGCGTCAGCCCCAGCGCCTCTGCACCCGCATCCAGAATCTTCGGCCCGCCGGTGTGCATGATCCAGGAGCCAATGTCTTTGCGGCGCAGATTGTGCTCGGCCAAAAAACCATCCACATCGCGCGGCAGATTTTGCTGCACAATCTCTGGCACCTCGGGCGAGAGCACGATCTGGAAGCCTTCTTCAGAAATATCCCAGCCCATCAAGTGTTCTGAATTCGCGTAAAAGCTGGAGCGATGACCGAGAATCTCTGGGCCAGAGCCAGCCACACGATCGCCCACCACCACCACGGCGGCTGCGCCATCGGCAAAGAGGCCGGAGGCGATCATGTTGGCAACGGAAATATCCTTGCGTTGCCAAGTCAGCGAGCACAGCTCGACCGAGAGCAACACGGCGATGCGGTCGGGATAGGCCTGCACGTAATCGGCGGCCTGCGCGATGCCTGCGGCTCCGGCGACGCAGCCGAGGCCAAAGATGGGCGTGCGGCGCATGTCCAGCGGCAGGCCCATGCGGTTGGTCAGTTTGGCGTCCAATGAAGGCGCGGCGATGCCGGTGACGGAGACGGTGAGCAGCGCGCTAATGTCAGCGGTCTTGCGCCCGGCCCGTTCGAGCGCCGTGGAAATGGCGCGATCCCCCAGCTCCAGCCCGGCACGAATCCAGCGATCGTTGGCCTGGCCCCAGGTCTGGATCTGCCGGTACTCCTCGAGCGGATAGGCCAAGTGCCGGTGCTCGACGCCGACGCGCTGATGCAGCCGTTCGAGCACCTCGGGATGCTCCAACTGGCCCTGCCAGTGATTGCATAGCTCCTGAAAGATTTCTTGCTGGCTGTAGGAGTACTGCGGCATGGCGCTAGCGACGCTGAGAATACGCATAAGAGGCCTCGCACAGGAGTTTACAGGATGGACGCAGGACTGTCCGTTCTGGAAAGCGACGAGAAATTGCGGCAGCCTTCACTCAGGGTGAAGCAGAGTCTTCAGAAGTGAGATCGATGAGGGACGATGACTTTTATCCCACCCTTCGTAAAAGAGGCGAAGGATGGGGCACCCAAAGGCACCCATGGCGGTGGGATGAACGGGATTTTTTTCTGGGCGTGAAAGTTTCCACCCAGGTCTCAGAGTCGAGACCCGGGGCACCCAAAATGAAGGATTCGTAGGGAGGGTTATCCGGCCTTTTCCAGCAGGAGTACGGACAGGTCGCGCTTCTGTACCATCTCGGCGGTGACTTCGATGTCGCGCACCTTCTTGGAGCTGGGCAGGTGGTACATCATATCCAGCATCAGCTCTTCCAGAATCATGCGCAGACCACGGGCACCCACCTTGCGTTGCAAGGCCTCGCGGGCAATGCCACGCACGGCACCTTCGGTAAAGTGCAGGCGCACGTTTTCAAACTCAAAGAGCCGTTGATACTGTTTCAAAATTGCATTGCGCGGCTTGGTCAAAATCTCCACCAGCGCGGATTCATCCAGTTCGTCCAGCACGCCGACCACCGGCAGGCGACCGACAAACTCTGGAATCAGACCAAATTTAATCATGTCCTGCGGCTCACACTGACGCAGCAATTCAATATCGCGTTGTGCGGGCAGCTGGGGCTCGGCCAGAGCATCGCGATCCGAAATCGCCTTGAATCCCAGTGCTTTTTTGCCCACGCGGCGGCCAATCACCCGTTCCAGGCCCACAAAGGCTCCGCCGCAGATGAAGAGAATGTTGGTGGTGTCGACCGGCGTAAACTCCTGGTGTGGATGCTTGCGCCCGCCCTGTGGGGGCACATTGGCCACGGTGCCTTCGAGAATCTTTAAGAGCGCCTGCTGCACGCCTTCGCCAGAGACATCGCGCGTGATGGATGGGTTCTCGTCTTTGCGGCCAATCTTGTCAATCTCGTCAATGTAGATGATGCCGCTCTGGGCGCGGTTCACATCGCCGTCGGCTGCCTGCAGCAGCTTCAGAATAATGTTCTCCACATCCTCGCCCACATAACCGGCCTCGGTCAGCGTGGTTGCGTCCACGATGGCAAAGGGCACGTCCAGCATCTTGGCCAGTGTGTGCGCCAGGAGCGTTTTGCCGCTGCCGGTGGGGCCAACCAACAGGATGTTGGACTTGGAAAGTTCGACATCACTGCCGCGCGTCCGGTTCATTTGGATGCGCTTGTAGTGGTTATAGACGGCTACGGCCAGCTTCTTTTTGGTGACCTCTTGGCCGATGACGTACTCGTCCAAAAATGCCTTGACCTCTTGCGGCTTGGGCAGATGCGCTGGCGCAGCGCCGGGACGAGCTTCTCCACTGTTGCCGCCGCGGTCGTCTTCCAGAATGGAATTGCATACGGCCACGCACTCGTCGCAGATGTAGGCGCGTGGGTAATCGCTGGGTGAGGAGATCAGCTTGGCCACTGCGTCCTGCGATTTATGGCAGAACGAACAGCGCAGCGCTTCCTCAGATCCGGATCGGGTTTTCATTGCGGCTCCCTCCTCGTGGTGCCGGCAGCCAACTACGTGCGGGGACGATCGATGATTTCATCAATGATGCCATATTCCTTGGCTTGTTGGGAGTTCATGATGAAATCCCTCTCCACATCCCGTTCAATCCGCTCCAGCGACTGGCCCGTGTGTTGGGACATCAGCCGGTTGGTAATCTCGCGGATCCGCAGGATTTCCCGCGCATGTATATCAATATCGGTCGCCTGGCCGGAAAGTCCACCCATGGACGGCTGGTGGATCAGAATTCTCGAATTGGGCAGGGCAAAGCGTTTGCCCGGGGTGCCCGACATCAGCAGAAACGCGCCCATACTGGCCGCTTGGCCGATGCAGTAGGTAACCACGTCATTCTTAATGAATTGCATGGTGTCGTAAATGGCCAAACCCGCCGTGATCGATCCGCCCGGCGAGTTGATGTAGAACTGGAGATCCTTTTCCGGGTCTTCGCCAGAAAGAAAGAGCATTTGCGCAATAATCAGGTTGGCGATCTGGTCGTCGATCGGCGTACCCAGAAAGATAATGTTGTCGCGCAGCAGACGGGAGTAAATGTCGTAGGCGCGCTCGCCCCGGCTCGTCTGCTCAACCACCATTGGAACTAATGCCATGCCGCTCCCTTTCGCCCCACAACTACCAAGGGGGGACGAATCCCGCTCTTATTCCCAAGGGTACGCCGAACCTTGCGGTTCTGCAGGCCCATCGTTTGCGCTATGCCGTCAACCGTGCGAACAACAGGTCGATGGTCTTCTCCCGCCGCAGTTGTTCTCGAATTCTATTCAGCCCGCCATCCTCCGTCAAACGCTTGCGCAGCGCATCGATGGGTTCGCGCGACTGGTACGAGAGCATCAGCAATTGCTGTTCCACTTCCTCATCGTTCAAGGCAACGGATTCTAAATCCGCAATGCGATCCAGAATCAGCAGGCCCTGCACCTCTTGCAATGCGCTGTCGCGCTGGGCGGTGCGCAGGCGATCAAAGTCCAGCGCGCGCATCTGTTCGGTGGTCATGCCTTGCGCAGCCAGTGCGCGCAGTCCACGATCCAGGCGCACATCCACCTGTTGCTGCACCAGCGACTCTGGCACGGGGAAGGTAAAGCGTGCGGCCAGGGCTTCGAGCAGCTTATCCTTGGCCTCGCCCTCCATGTGGCGACGCTTCTGCCCAGCCAGGCGCTCGCGCAGCTTCTCTTCAAAGGCGGCAAAGCTGTCGAACTCACCCAATTGCTTGGCGAATTCGTCATCGAGCGCGGGCAGATTCTTCTTCTGCAGGCTCTTGACCTCAATGTCATAGGAAACAGTCTTGCCCGCCAGACGCGGCTCGCTGAATTCTGCTGGATAGGTGACGTCGAATTGCATTTGCTGGCCGACTTTGGCCCCGCGCAGTGCCTGCGTAAAGGCCTCGACCGTGTTTTTGCCGCCAATCTCGACGGTCGCGTCCTCGCCCTCAATTGGACGCGTAGGCGCATCGGCGGTATCGCCCTGCACCTGGCCCTGAAAGCGGATCACGGCGTAGTCGCCATCAACCAGCGCGCGCTCCTCGG
>JAJZMO010000123.1 GCA_021798235.1 Acidobacteriota bacterium
CCGGCTGAACCGTCATCGGGTTCGCCACGCAGCTCACCGTCGGCGGCTCAAACTGCTTCACTGTGAAGGTCGCGGTGCAGTCTGCGGACTGTCCCGGCTTGCTGCCTTCGGTGACATGGCCCATTACCTTGTAGGTACCAGGCTGCAGATTCGCCGTATCGATGGTCGCCGAGGACGTGGAGCTGTTGACAGTTAAGCCCTGCCCCATCCAGCTGTACTTGGCCGTCTTCTTCGGATTCAGATTGCTGGCCGTGCCAGTCACTGTCACCTGTCCGCCCGGATAAACCGAATCGGGGCTGGCCGAGCAGGAGTACGCGACCGGAGGCGGAGGCACCAGGCTGCCCAGGTGCCACACCAGGCCAGTGCTCAGGCGAGCCGTGTTCGAGTTCACGCGACCACCACTGATCTGCTGCGGACCAAAATCCGCATGCAGGTACTCATAGTCCGCCTGGAAAAGGCGCAGCGAAAGATGATGGTGGAAGAATGGCAGGCCGTAATCCAGACCTCCTCCGACCGTCAGTGCCGGGCCCCAGGTATACGGATGATAAGTGAACGGTTCCGCATTTGGACCGCCGATTCTGGCCGCTCCGGCCAGCGCGTGCACAAAGGGCGTCATTCCCTGCATCGGGTAGCGCCCGATGATGCCGCCTTGGATCGTCTGAATGCCGTCATTCCGCCCATTGGGAGAATTTTCGTACTCCAGCTGTCCGCCGAGGAACTGGTTGAAGTAGTAAGCGACGCTGCCGATCGCGCCGGCGTTGATCGACGACAAGCTGTCATAGTACGTCGAGCCAGTCGGAAGGCTCGTCTTTACCGTCCCATGAGGCGCAAGATACGAATAACCGGTGAAGATATCAATCCGGGATGGGCTCTGCTGGCTCGGAGCCGCAGGCATGGAAGAACTGGAACTCTGCCCGTAGAGAGCGGATGTGCCAAAGAACGCGACACAGGCAACCAGCAGAATTCGACTAAAAGAACTCAACGGACGAGCATTCATGCGTCTATCCTCCGCAACAACAGAAGTCGAAATCGAAAATTGGAACCACACGAGGCAACGGCACATGCTCGATGCTACCGGCACGAAACCACTGCTAGACCTTGCAGAAAAACTTACATACAAACAACTACGTTAGAGCCTTTCGACCGGATTGAGTTGCCTGACCAACAGTGCATTCTTTTCTAAACAGCACAGCTGTCCACGCGTCCGGCTGCTCTTTAAACTCCCCTAAAGCATTTCGCACCTGGCGCAACACCCCGGGGCTACCCAACTTACAATAAGACAAAGAAAATAAAAACGCTACAGCAAAATACGCGACAAGACGTTCAGAAGTCGCTTCCCCCCGCCACGTTTTCTTTGAATTTTCCCGGGGAGAGGGGTCAGCCCACAAGTCCGCTGCCCGATCCGCTCAAACACATTTTTACATACCTCGTCTGTTATCTTGACTCGGGCATTCTCCGCTTGAAGACTTCGTGAACATTTTACTTGCCGGCTGCTTCGCTCCAGCCCGCAAAATCTCTCAGCAGAAAAAACTGAGGACTGGCCGGCGATCCGGCCAGTCCTCATATCCGTTCATTCGGTTGTCACTCTCTACTGCTTTTTTTCTTGGACTATCTTCCTGGGTCCCCTGGCCTTTTCGCTCATCAGAGTTTCAAGATCAGCGGCATTAAACGGATACAGCCTCACCGACTTTTGACCGGTGTTGTTAAGGGTGATGTCGACTCGACGGTTCTGGGCCAGATAAATCTTGGTCAAGTTCCGATCCATCTTCATCTTTTCCGAACTCGTCAGATCAGGATTCTGGTCGACCAGAGCCTTCACCTGCATCTTGGTAAGTTGCTGTGACTCTCCGAGAGCTTCCATATCAATGGCCGATGCCGGAACCCCGTGATCTACAAGGTAATCCTTCACGATCTTCACGCGACGTTCCGTAAGCGCCTTGTTGTACGCGGCGCTGCCACGAATATCCGCGTGCCCCGTCAAGGTGATGCTTGCATCGGGCTTGTACTGCATATAGCTCTTGAAGTTCTCCGCAAGCGTTCTCAGGGTGTCCCGCTGGCTCGAAACCAGACCACGTTCCGGATAACGAGGGCTAGGCTGATTCGTCGGGAAGAAAACGCTGTGCAAAGCCAGGTTGTGCTCCAGCTGAACTTCCCGCACGGGCGGCTTTGGAGGTGGAGGAGCCTCGACGTCCACCGTAGTCGTCGAAGTGGCAGTCTGCCCCTTGTCGTCCTGAACATTGCACGTCACCGTGATCGTTCCCGGCTGAGCTCCAGCAGTCGACAGCATCGCTGTATCCCCAGTACCACTGATCGACCCTGCGGAAGACGAATAGCTGTAGGTCAGCGGTCGATTCTGAGGACTCATTCCCGTCGCCGTAATGGTCGAGCTCTCGCCCGGCTTCACAGTCATCGGACTTGCAGTACAACTCAGAGTCGGCGGCTCAAACTGCTTCACCGTGAAGCTCGCCGCGCAGTCGGCGGACTGTCCCGGCTTGTTACCCTCGGTGACATGCCCTGCCACCTTGTAGGTGCCGGGCTGCAGATTCGCCGTATCGATGGTCGCCGAGGACGTCGAGCTGTTGACAGTTAAGCCCTGCCCCATCCAGCTGTACTTGGCCGTCTTCTTCGGATTCAGGTTGCTGGCCGTGCCAGTCACCGTGACTGCGCCACCAGGGTAAACGGTCTCGGGGCTCGCAGAGCAGGAGTACGTAACCGGCGGAGGAGGGACAACGCTGCCCAGATGCCACACCAGACCAGTGCTCAGACGCGCCGTGTTGGAATTGACGCGGCCGCCAACAAATGGCGCCGGGCCATAGTCCGCATGCAGATACTCATAGTCGGCCTGGAAAAGACGCAGCGACAGATGGTGATTGAAGAATGGAAGTCCATAATCCAGACCCCCGCCAACAGTCAGAGCCGGGCCCCATGTGTATGGGTGAGCAGTAAAAGGCTGGGCATTGGGACCGCCAATCCGCGCGGCACCGACAAGTGCATGTGCAAACGGAGTCATTCCGGACATCGGATAACGGCCAATGATGCCCGTCTGGATCGTCGAGATGCCATCGTTCCGGCCATCCGGCGAATTCTCATACTCAATCTGCCCGCCTAGGTAACGGTTGAAGTAGTAGGACACACTGCCAATTGCGCCCTCATTAATCGAGGACAAGCTGTCCGTGTAGGTGCCCCCGGAGGTCAGGTTAGTGGTCACAGTGGCATGAGGAGCCAGATAGGAGTAACCGGTAAAGATATCGACCCGGGACGGGTTCTGCTGCTTGGGTGCAGCTGGCATGGTCGAGTTCGAACTCTGACCGAAAAGTGCCGTAGTGCCCAAAAACGCCACACACGCAACTAGCAGAATTCTATTTATGGAGTTTATCGGACGAAAATTCATGCATCTATCCTCCGCAACAACTAAAGTCGAATGTGAGATGTCGAATAAAAGCGACGCAGTTCCGCGCTCATCTTCCATCGGCCGCAAAGAACTCCACGACCCTGAAAAAACGAGCTACGAACGCTTACGTTAGAGCTATTGAATTGAACTGAGTTGCCTAATCAGTAATGCACCTTTCCGGCAACTAAATTTCACACCTGGGCCTTCAGCTACATGGGTCCCCAAAACCATATAGCTGGTTCCGACTACGCGCTGGACTTGCCCAAAGCAGGATGAGATGAACAAAAGTAAAGGCGCTATGGCAAAGGACCTACGGCAAACGCATACTACTGAAAATTCAGCAGCCGCTTCACCGTGCCACGCTCGTTCTGTATTTTTTCCTGCAGCAGAGTCAGCGCATAAATCAGCTGCTCCGGCCGTGGCGGGCATCCCGGTACATATACATCTACAGGAATTACTTGGTTCACACCCTGCACGAGTGCATAGTTGTTAAACACCCCACCGGAAGTCGCGCATGCGCCCATCGAAATCACCCACTTCGGCTCCGGCATCTGGAAGTACAACCGGCGGATCACAGGCGCCATCTTCTGCGAGACACGACCGGCAATCACCATCAGGTCAGACTGCCGCGGCGATGGCCGGAAAACCTCGGCCCCGAATCGCGCCACGTCGAACCGCGATGCCCCCATCGACATCATCTCGATCGCGCAACACGCCAGGCCGAACGTCATCGGCCAGATCGAGCTCTTCCGCATCCAGTTGATCGCGGAGTCCAGGGTGGTCAGAAACACGCCTTCCGGTTCCTCATAGCCATAGCTGGCCTGCTGAACTTTCAGCTGGTTCTTTGCGCTGCTCTCCAGCGAGCCAAAAAGATATCGATCACGCGCTGTATCGGTCATATTTCTAATATAAAGCCGTCCGGCACGTTCGGTGTTGAGGGCGCCGTTCTGGCCCTCCGTTTTAGACGTTGCGAATTTCTGTTGGTCATTTTCACAAAGTGTGTAAAAGTAGCGTCAATAACGGCGCTGCCCCCTCCGGCTCCCGCCGTCACTCCCGAATCCACCACGGCTCACGTGATTGCCGTCGACCCGATTCAAATAAATGCCCATGTGGAGCGTTATGCGACCTCATACCGTCAAGCTGTCTCTTCTTGGATTTCTTAGCTTTCTCTTTTGCGGGCTTCCCGCTCTTGCTCAATCTTCAGCCTCTGCCACTGCCAACCAGATAGCGCAGTTGCAATCGCAGATCGCAAACGCACAGATGTCCGCCGACAACTCCTGGATGCTCGTCAGCGCCGCACTCGTCCTCATGATGACCGGCCCCGGCCTGGCGCTTTACTATAGCGGCCTCGTCCGCAAAAAGAACGTCCTCGCCACCATGATGCAGAGTTTCGCCATGATGTGCATCGTCACCCTGGTCTGGGGCTTGGTTGGATACAGCCTCGCCTTCAGTTCCGGCACGCCCTTCATAGGCGGCCTCCAGCACGCGTTTCTTATCGGGGTCGGCCTCAAGCCTGACCCAGCCTACGCCGCGACGATCCCGATCCAGACCTACATGATCTACCAGCTCATGTTCGCCATCATCACCCCGGCGCTCATCACCGGCGCATTCGCCGAACGCATGAAGTTCAGCGCCATGGCCGTCTTCCTCACCCTCTGGTCTCTCTTCGTCTACTCGCCCATGGCTCACATGGTCTGGGGCAAGGGCGGATTCCTCAACGCCGCCCTCGGCGGAACCTTCCCCACGCTCGATTTCGCCGGCGGCACCGTCGTGCACATCACCTCCGGCGTCTCGGCCCTTGTCTGTGCTCTCTACCTCGGCAAGCGCATCGGCTATCCCAAGGAACCCACGCCACCCCACTCCCTCGTCCTGAGCTTCATCGGCGCGTGCCTCCTCTGGGTCGGCTGGTTCGGCTTCAACGCAGGCAGCGCACTCAACGCCGGACCCCTTGCCACCAGCGCCTTCGTCAATACCCAGTTCGCCACCGCCACCGCCGCGCTCGCATGGGCAGGTGCCGAGTGGATCCACCGCGGCAAACCCACCGTCCTCGGCGGCATCTCCGGAGCCGTTGCCGGCCTGGTCGCCATCACCCCGGCGGCCGGCTTCGTGCAGCCCATGTCTGCATTCGTCATCGGCGCCATCGCCGGAGCCTTCTGCTTCTTCATGGTCACCCGCGTCAAAGCCTGGTTCGGCTATGACGACTCCCTCGATGCTTTCGGCGTTCATGGAGCCGGCGGCACCATCGGCGCTATCCTCACCGGCATCTTCGCTTCCAGCACCATTAACCCGATCTTCAAGAGCGCCACCGGCGCCACTCTGCCGTCCGGCGTCATCCAGGGCAACTGGCACCAGCTTCTCAATCAATTTGTCGGCGTCGCCATCGCATGGGGCATCTCTATCGTAGGCACGTTGATTATCCTCAAAGTGGTGGACATGACCATCGGCCTCCGCGTCAGCCCCGAGCACGAGGACGAAGGACTCGACATTACACAGCACGGTGAGGAGGGCTACGACTTTGCGTCGTAGCTTCCCCGCCAACTTCCGAGTATTCTGACTATCGATCCTTACTCTGGACGGAAATATGCAAAAGATTGAAGCCATCATCCAACCCTCCAAGCTCGACGCAGTCAAACAGGCGCTGCTCGAAGCAGGCATCGAAGGCATGACGATCCTCGAAGCGCGCGGCCACGGCCGTCAGAAAGGCCACACCGAGTTTTATCGTGGCCGCGAATACACCGTCGACCTCCTGCCAAAAATCAAAATCGAGACGGTCGTCGCCGACGAATTGCTCGACAAAGCCGTTGACGCCATCCTCTCGGCCGCCCGCACCGGAAAAATCGGTGACGGTAAAATCTTTATTTCAAAGATTGATGAGGCCATCCGGATCCGCAACGACGAGCGCGGTCCGACGGCCATCTAACCCGGCGGGCGTGCTGCTCCGGCGCCCGTTCGTCCTTCCCCCGGTCTCCGGCTGTCGCATTTGCCTATGAATCTTTCTGCCGAATTGCTCACGCAGTGCAGGAATCGTGTCGCCGCCGACCTGGCGTCGCTACGCATCTCCTTCGAGCGCTCAGGAGACGGCTCCGGCCTCGCCCGCCGCCGCGCCCACAGCGTCTCCGCCCGCCTGCGCGAACTCTGGGGAGCGGTCTTCCCCGGCAGCGAATCCTCCTCCATCACCCTCATCGCCACCGGCGGCTTCGGCCGCAATGAACTCTTCCCCTATTCTGATGTCGACGTTCTCTTCCTCATCGAGAACGACAAGGCCGCCGAACACTACCGGGACGCCATCCGCACCTTCACCCAGGCCATGTGGGATATCGGCCTGCGCGCCAGCCCGGCAACGCGCACGCTCAAAGAGTGCGACCGCATCTCCGTCGACAATCTCGAGTTCACCATCGCACTCCTCGAACGCCGCTTCCTCGTCGGCGACGAAGCCCTCTACAGCAAGCTCACCGCCGATATCATGCCCGCTCTCTACCTCCGGGAATGGCAGACCATCGTCCAGAATCTCCTCGAAATGGCGCGTGCCCGCCACGCCAGGTACGGCAACACCATCTTCCATCTCGAACCAAACGTCAAAGAGTGCCCCGGCGGCCTGCGCGACTACCACGTCGCGCAATGGCTCACCCTCCTCAACCGCCTCCACGACGAACGCACCTGGCCGCGCACCTCGCCCAGCTTTTTCTACGGCACCCACACCGATCTCGAATCCGCCTACGATTTCCTCTCCGCCACCCGCTGTTTCCTCCATTACCGCGCCGGCCGCGACGAAAACACCCTCGACTGGCACGGCCAGGACGAAGCCGCCGCCCTCAGCATCGGACTCGAATCCACCGGCACCAGCGACCCCGCCTACTGGATGCGCACCTACTACCGCCAGGCCCGCACCGTCTTCCGCCGCGCCCAACTCCTCATCGATGCCGTCCCGCCGCTCCGCCGTTCCTTCTACAAGGCCCTCCGCCGCAAACGCACTCCCATCGCAGGCACTGATTTCTTCGTCGAAGACGGCCGCATCGACCTCACCGAAGGCGCCACCGTCACCAGCGCCGAAGACATGCTCACGGTCTTCACGCATATCGCCCAGCACGGCCATCGCCTCAGCCAGTACGCCGAAGACCGCATCGCCGAGGCCCTCCCCGTCCTTGCCGTCCAGCTTCCCGAAGGACCCTTCCTCTGGAACGCTCTCCGCGGCATTCTGCTCGGCCCCTCCGCCGCCGACGCCCTGCGCACCATGCACGCCCTCGGCTTGCTCGAGTTGCTCATCCCCGAGTTCCACGGCATCGACTCGCTCGTCATCCGCGACGCCTACCACCGCTACACCGTCGACGAACACACCTTCGTCGTCATCGAAAACATCCACAAGCTCCGCCAACCCCACGAAGACTGGGAAAAACGCCTCGCGACCCTTCTCCCCGAAATCGAACGCCTCGATCTCTTCTTCCTCGCCCTCCTCATGCATGACACCGGCAAGGCCCGCCGCACCGGCAACCACGCCATCCAGAGCGTCCAGTTCTGCGAAGGCCTCTTCTCACGCCTCGAATTCGACAACGAAGAGCGCGAAACCATCCGCAAGCTCATCCGCCTCCATCTCGATATGTCCGCCGCCATGCGCCGCGACATCTTCGACGCGGAAACCATTCGCCGCTTTGCCGACAAAGTCGGCAGCCCCCAGCAGCTCAAAATGCTCGCCCTCATGACCTACGCCGACATCCGCGCCGTCTCTCCCGACGCGCTCACGCCGTGGAAGGCCGAGCAGATCTGGCAGCTCTACATCAGCACCTCCAACGTCCTGGACCGCAGCGTCGACGAAACCCGCTATCACGTCGCCACTGACCCCAGTGTTCTCGAGCGCATCCTCGTTCGCATACCCCAGCAGGCAGATCGACTCCAGTCATTCCTCGAAGGCCTGCCCCAGCGCTATCTCCAGACCCGCCTGCCCGAGCAGGTCGAACGCCACGTCTCCATGTGCGCCGCCATGCGCCAGGACCCCGTCCAGCTCGCCTACCGCACCGTCCGCCACCTGCACGAAATCACGCTGATCACCCACGACCGCCCGCTCCTTTTCGCAGACATGGCCGGAGCACTCGCCTCCTGGGGCATGAACATCGTCAAGGCAGACGCCTTCGCCAACGCCGCCGGCATCATCGTAGACACCTTCCAGTTCACTGACCCCTACCGCACTCTCGAGCTCAACCCCTCTGAAGTCGAGCGCTTCCTCAAAAGCCTCCGCGAGGTCATCGCCCACCAGACGCGGCTCAAGACGCTGATGACCGCCCGCCGTCATCAGCTCAAACGCACGCCCTCCAGGGTCCATGTCGAAACACGCATCTCCTTCGACAACGTCTCCTCCAGTCACAGCACCCTGCTCCAGATCACCACCCAGGACACGCCCGGACTCCTCCGCCAGATCGCCCTCTGCTTCGCCGACGAAGACTGCAACATCGAAGTGGCGCTCATCGACACCGAAGGCGAAATTGCCATCGACGTCTTCTACCTCACTCACAACGGCGCCAAACTTGACGAAGCCAAGCAGCGCACCCTCTCATTGGCCCTCATGGAATCCCTCGCCGAAGAGCCCGCCACCGCCTGACAGCACCTCCCACCGCCGTAACCATGGCAGCGGCTCGCGCTCCTGCACAGGTCGCGGTGCGCACTTTCATCGTCAGGGGAAGGAGCCGGCGTTCCGAAATCACGAATCGCGAATTTCCCACTTGACATCGACGAACAATCCACTACCATTTGGTTGTGAATACTCTGGATACAACATTCGCTGCTTTGTCTGATCCAACCCGGCGGGCGATGATCGAACGGCTCTCCCACGGGCCTGCCTCTGTGCATGGATTGACCGAGCCGTTTGAGCTCTCGCAGCAGATGATTTCAAAACATATCGCCTGCCTGGTGCGGGCAAGGATTGTGATCAAGACGAAGCGCGGACGAGAGAGTATTTGCACCCTCAGGCCGGAGGCGATCAAGGCAGTCAGCGATTGGGCGATCAGTTATCGCCAGTTCTGGGAAGAGAGTTTCGACAAGCTGGAAGTGGTTGTGAATCAAATGAAAAAAGCGGAGATGGAACATGACAAACAGCGCGGTGAATGAGTCAGAGCGGATGGTTGTGACAAGAGTTTTTGATGCCCCACGCGAATTGGTCTGGAAGGCGTGGACAGACCCGGAATACATCACGCAGTGGTGGGGGCCGAAGGGCTTTACTGCGCCCGTTTGCCAGATGGATTTTCGCGTGGGAGGAAAATTCCTCTGCTGCATGAAGGCGCCGGATGGGCAGGAGTTCTGGAATGCGGTCGAATACCACGAGATTGTTCCGCACGAGAAGATCGTTTCCTTGATGTACTTTTCGGACTCGAACGGAAACAGGGTTGATCCTGCGCAGATGGGAATCGAACACGAGGCCATAGAGGGTGCGTACGACGTGACTATCTTTGAGGATCTTGGAAACGGCCGGACGAGACTCACCTTCATTGGAAATGAACCGATGGAGAGCGCGAAAAATAGCGGTCAATTAGAGGGCTGGAACCAGATCCTCGATAAGCTTGCTGCGGTTGTTGAAGGGCTGGCGCAGGCAAAATAAGAAGTTGAAACCTGGATGACCGTCATGCGCGACATAGTGCACGCAAAGCGAACGCAGGTCACATCCCCCGCGCTCGCCATCTGAGGGCCTGCTAACACTGTTAGGGCGAACAGGCCCAGGTCGCCATGACGGGTCATTCTGAGCAAAGCAGCACGCGCCGGCGGCCTGATTTTGCCGAAGAATATGCGGCCCCATCCTTCCAGTCCCCGCCCAGCCACTTCATCCCCGTCTGCAAATCCTCAACACAAGCAGACTTTTCGGGAGTTATCAGCGTCAATGAGTGCGATGGCGATTGGGCGCCAACAAACAACCGATACGCCCACAGTGATCCTCAATCAGAACAGACAGTAGGTCGCCTCGGCCTCTGGGTGCGGGGGGCCACCGAGAAAGATAGGCCGTTCTATTTGCCGTGAAACAAAGACTGTGTTGCGGCTTTTCAGATCCACCAGGCGCTTTACATAGAAAGCGCTGAAAGCATTAAGATTTTCAACCTGCAATTGGGGTGTGACGCCCCAACCGCTCTTGAAGCGAATGCCACGGCGGGACGAACTTCATCTCGTAGCGAGAGACCCAACGCCCTGATGGATTCTGGTTGAATATCGATGGGAAGACCGATTCCGGCGCAATAGAAAACGGGAAGAATTTTCATTCTTCCCGTTTTGATTGATGCGGATGTTCTTAGAGAGCCTGAACGTTCTCAGCCTGCCAGCCCTTGGCGCCTTTGACGACGCTGAACTGGACGGCCTGGCCTTCCTGCAGCGAGCGGAAGCCGTTGCTGGCAATCGCGGAGAAGTGGACGAAGACGTCCTCACCGTTCGGTCTGCTAAGAAATCCAAAGCCCTTGGCATCGTTGAACCATTTCACTGTTCCCTGTTCCATATTTGTAGATCCTTAAATCATTTGAATGTATCGCTGAACTCTAGTGGGATTAATTGCGAGTCAAGCGATGACGCGGAACAGGCAAGGAAACCAAGTCGGATTCGACGATCTGGTTTAGTCTAGCATCCTTTTGTCTGATCTCATGACGATTCGAATGGAAGGCGCGAAAAGAGGGTACACTGGATGTAGTCACGATCTTGCAAGTGGATCGTTCTGCACTTCTCAGCCAGCCCTCGATCGCTCACCAGACCTGCACTGATTCGCAACGACAGGTCTGAGCTCACCGACAGGCGCACCCACCTTGGGTGCATGCATCGAGTCGCGCTTTGGTAGCCAACGCACCACGACCCCGAAATGAGGTATTCATGCGCTCTGATCTGGTTTATTCGGCCGGACGCAGCATCGAGAATCGCTTTCTTCTTGCGACAGTGACCAGCCGGATCGTACGGAAGCTGCACGTTGACTCGACGCGAACCCAGGATACGGCAAGCCGCGCATTGTCTGATATTTCGCAGGGCCTTTATGCGCCGATGAATCTTCCCGAACCGGCTCGCCCTGACTTGATTGAGCCTTTGCTTATTTCTCCGGCACTGTGAGCCGAGGCGGCTGTGCTAATGGGAAGGTCTGGATTTGGTCCTTTCCGCCACTGGCAACTCTCCCCAACGACAGCGAGGTTAAATGCAGGCGAACTCCTATACTCCATATGTTTTGAAAGACATGTACCAGACGATTGATTTGATTGATCGCAAGATTGCTTCCAGCCAGAGCTGGGAGACGTTTGAGTCTCAGGATGCGCGCGAAGCCCACCTGCGCAAGCTCTCCACAAAACGCGCCGCGCTCGTCAAAACGGCTCTTGCGCTCACAAATCTGGGAGTCCACTGCGACCCGAAGTTCCTGCCCCGTTCGTTCGTCCAAGCGGTGCCGGAAGAAACCATTCCCTTGACAAGTAGTTCCGTTGAGATGGAAGCGGAGAAAAAATTCAAAAAACCGGCTAATATCCGGAAGAGAAAGAGCTGACTTTGGCATCACGCAGCAGGGCCACTTTTGTAAAACGGCAAAAAGAGAGTGCTCGCCAGGAAAAACAACAGTCCAAACAGGAGCGCAAGCTCCAGCGCAGGCTGGAAAAGCACGAATCTCCGCTGTCCCCGAAATCCAGTGAATCTGGACGGAGCACGGAAATTGCATCTGATTCTGTAGCGCTTTCCAACACCACAATGAATTCCTCCGGAACAGAAACAATCGAAAGAGAACTCCAATGAAGAAGCTTTACGTGGGCAATCTGTCCTTTGACGCCAGCGAAGATGAACTGCGTCAGATGTTTGAACGGTACGGTAGCGTGGAGAGCGCCAAACTCGCCACTGATCGCGACACTGGACGTACACGCGGCTTCGGCTTTGTGGAAATGGCCAGCGACAGTGATGCACAGGCAGCCATCGAGGCGCTGAATGGCGCCGAAGTGGGCGGTCGTGCGCTGATTGTGAACGAGGCGAGACCGAAGACTTCGGGCTTTGGCGGTGGACACTCCCGCGGCGGTGGCCGCGATGGCGGGCGTCGTTCTGGCGGCGGAGGCCGTGGCGGGTCGCGCTGGTAAACAAACGGCCTTCCCCTACCCAAGCTTCCGACGGAAGGGCTCAGTCCCAACTCCCTCGCCTTCATTACACTTATGGGGCCGGGTGATCCCGTCTGGGCGATACATTCTGAAAAACGGGCTCCCATCCACCCACTCCTCTGTGGTCTTTGCTGCGAGCCGTCTTTGCGCGCAACGCGAAGCCCCCGCCTGCGCGGCCTCCGCCTGCCGGAAATTACCCCCAAATTCGCTAGAATAGAAATAGAGACCAAAATGAAAACGGGGCCAGCCATCCAGCCGGCCCCGTTTCTATTTCCTCTCTCCGGTCAGAATCTCCCATGCTGCGAATAAATCGACCATTTATACGACTTCAATCGTATAGAGCGTATTGCTTCGTAGTATCACCCGCGCCCGCAAAGCATATGATTAAAAAGACTTACAAGACTAATGTCCAGTAACGGCAATAATATACTTGACTGACTATACGATTCAGAGTAGAGTTTAATCATCATGAGCACTGAGCCAAAGACATTACAGCAAGCGATTCAATACTTTAGCGATTACGAGAACTGCCGTCAGTTCATGATTTCTGTGCGTTGGGCTGACGGGATCGTGCGTTGCCCTTATTGTGGCAGCGAAAAGGTGACGTATCTCGAAAAGGCAAAAGTGTATCGCTGCTATGGAAAGCACAATCGCCAGAAGTTCTCCCTGAAAGTGGGCACGATCTTCGAGGATTCCCCGATTGCGCTGGATAAATGGCTCTGCGCTGTTTGGCTCATTGTGAACTGCAAGAATGGAATCTCCAGCTACGAGTTGCACAGGTCCATTGGAGTAACGCAGAAAAGCGCATGGTTCATGCTGCATCGCATCCGTGAGGCAATGCATACCGAAACCTTCCTCAAGATGGGCGGACAGGGTTCTGAGCCGATTGAGATGGATGAGACATATATCGGTGGCAAAGCATTCAACATGCATTCCAAGCGCAGAAAGGCTCTCCGCCTTGGATTGATGGGGCAGCACAAGGCTCCAGTGTTCGGAATGCTGGACAGGCAGACACGCCAGGTCCGCGCCACTGTGCTTCCATCGGTTAAGCGCGATGTGCTGTTAGACCAAATCCTCGCCAATATCGAGCGCAAGTCCACGATCTACACCGATAACGCTGGTGTATACGACCCCTTGAAAGTGCGGGATTTCGTTCACGAGACTGTGACGCACGTTCAAGAGTATGTGCGTGGTGAGGTCCACACTCAGGGCATAGAGAACTTTTGGAGCCTGTTAAAGCGTGGTCTGAAGGGAACGTACATCGCGGTAGAGCCATACCACTTGGACCGCTACGTTGCGGAGCAGGTATTTCGCTACAACACACGCAAGAATAAGACTGACTATGAGAGGTTTGCTCAGGCCGTTGCCCAGATTCAGGGCAAACGCCTAACCTATGCCGAGGTCACTGGCAAGGTGGGAGGGTCAGAGGCCTTTTAATCGTTATCGGAGGAAGCGCGGTCCGAAGGCGAAGACTTAGGCTTGCGCTTTGACCGCTTTTCTTCGTCTAGCCGTTCTTTTAGTTCAGCATGGGGAACGGCCATCAAGCGGCGCATAAATCCTGTGAACTCGGATTCCTTTTGTAACCGTGACTGTTCGGAGTCTTCCATAAAAACAATTTTACGCTTGCAGAGGAAGGTATGGTATCAATAGGTAGTAATGCGCCTTGACGGCGCTCCATTCTGAATAGAACAGAGCACCGTCATTCCAGCGCCTTTGTACAGGAAGAGGGGCACAATGATGCACCTCCTTTCCCTTGGCATCACCGGCTCACTTTGCTAGGGCGGACCGATGATTCCCAAGCCTGTTACGAAGTGGGAGCCTCTTCGGAGGCTCCTTCGTTTTTCGTACCCTTTCTGGCCCATAGCTTAGAATTTCCCTTCTTTCCTACCGGTTCTGCTTCTCCCCCTAAAGCCTGAAGCGCTTCGTTTACAGCGATGACTGGATTCTTAGCGCTGAAAATGTATCCGCTTTGCTGAAGTCCATCCGCGATCTCTTGGGTTGTTACTCCTTCCAAGGGAGCCACGGCTAAGAATTCCGCTACCCGTTTTCTCAAATCTCCATAGGAGGATCGGGGAGGGGGAGGAGGAAAGGGAGACTCCAACTTCAAGTTCTGAGTTGTTCCTAAACCCGAAATGCGAGGGTCAAGAAGGACACGGCGTGCGTCTTCCCAAAACTTTACATCCGCTTTGGCCTTCTCCAAACGTTCGTCAATCGTCTTCAAGTCGATCATTTGGGCTCTCCTCCATTGGAGAATACGCCATCTGGAACCAGAATCAATACTTGCGTTTGGGTAATTTGGGTTTTGTGATGTATTTAGCACAAATTCCATGCGCGACGTTTCCGAACAACTCGGCTATGCAATAAGGACATTGCGGAGACAGGCAGGCTTACGACAAGCGGAATTAGCGCAGAAGGCTAATATCAGCCGTTCCCACATCAGCCGAATTGAAAAAGGAAAATACAATATGCGGATCGACAATTTAGCTGACATATGCCGAGCGCTGAGAATTGAAGCGCGGTATTTACTGGGCTTCGTTACCGTTCTCGATCCTCTTGAAAAGAGCGGTCCCGATTAAGTGAAGCGCGCCGTATAATTCTCGGCACTCGGAGGACAACCCCATGAATGACGCCTATGCTGCCCAAATCGTTACTTACTTGAAAGAGATCACGGTGGCCCTCAATCGAATCTCTGCCGAATTGAAAAAAGCGAACGCCGCCCCTAAAGCTCAGAAATAGGATTCTGCTCAGGAGAACACGATGCGTTGGGGAGGACAGGCACCAGTGCCCGAGCGATTTCCAGCGCTGCGAACATCTGCGTCTCGGAGGCTCCAGCTTCACGCATAAACTCTGTAATCTTTTCGGCAAGCAAGACCGAAATGTGGCGAGTGCCTTCCATGGGCACAGTATAAGTCAGCCAACGATATTATTGCCCCAGTAACATCAAGATTCCATGACACTTACAGGACGCTGCTCCGGCCACTAAAATTCGTAGGGTATAGCCCCG
>JAJZMO010000286.1 GCA_021798235.1 Acidobacteriota bacterium
GATACACCGTATCCACGGCGGCAAGCGCGGCCAGTGGATGCGGCGACTCCGGCGTGGCGTACTCAGCAAACAGCGCAGTGAGCACGGCTTTGGCGCGCGCGCTGGGTTCCTCAGGCAAGGGTGCAAAACGCTGCACAGGCAACAGCGCGCCCTCAAAGTCGCTGGCGATCAGCAGTGTGACCGGCGCATTGGGCGCATCGTCGGAGGCAAGCACTGGAGCCGTGTCCTGCACGGCCAGCAGACGATCTTCCGCGCGGCTGCGCAGGCGAATTAAGTACGCAGCCATGCCGACGATGCTCAGCAAGAGCGTCCAAAAAATTATCTGCTGCCAACGTGGAATCATGGCTGCACCTTCCAGTCGGCGCTCCAGTCGATCAAGGCCGCAGTCAGCGCGTCGGCCACCTGCTGTTGATACTTCGCATCGGAAAGCGCCGTGCCATCGTTGAGGGGCGCAACCTCCACAGCCAAGGCCGGGCAGCCGGCAGACTCCAGCGGCATCAACGTGGCGCGGCCCAGAAGCACGGGGATGTGTGCGCGCGTCAGCTCCGAATTCACCTCAGACTCCAACCGCAGACTGCGCTCAATGTATCCAGCCTGCTCCGCACGCCAAGGCACAAAGTTGCGCTGGCCGTCAGGCGTGGCGCTCTGCACCTGTTCCGATGTGTATAGATGCACGCCACTGCCCGAGGCCGTTGCATGCAGGGAAATACAGGCCGATGCGTGCTGGAGATTCATCGCTTGCGCACGGGCACTCCCGGTAATAGCAACGTCCGTGGTGCGTGTGAGTGTGACGGGGATCGAATGCGCGCGCAGCTCAGCAGCAACGGCTTGAGCCAGTGTCAGTGTGAATGATTTCTCGTCGAGTCCGGCTTGTAGTTCCGCGCCGACATCCGCTCCACCGTGGGCCGGGTCCAGCACTACGCGATACGTGGCGGATGTAGCAAAGGCAGGGGGAATTGCATTCAGCGCGGCGTTGGTTCCCGTTACAGGCTGCGGAGCAACCACCGGTCTGCCTGATGGTTGCTGCGCAAAAACAGCCGCAGCCGCCAGCAACGGAATGCAGGCGGCCACAGAGTGTTGTCTTCGTTTCGCATCGCTAATCCAGCGCATAGATGGCGAGGCCGCTGAGCAGCTTGGGAAAGAAGTCCGTGGACTTTTGCGGCATCACATCCCCGGCAAAGGCCACCTCCCGCAACTGGTCCAGCGTGGCCGGATTCATCAGGAAGGTGACATCGGCCTGACCATCAGCCACCTGCTGCACGGCTTCGCCCGCATCGCGCAGATAGCGCAGATGCGTCTGATCCAGAATCGCCTGCTCCGAGATGCCCAACAGCTTCTCCAAAATAATTTTGTGCAACTGCACCACGTCCAGCTTGCGCTGGCGCTCGGCCAGCGTGCTGAGTGCAGCAGCGATCGCCTCAGGGTTGGATTGCAACAGGTACGTGCCCGTGCGCGTAACGGCAATAAAGGCGGAGCCTTTGGTTCCCGCCTCCGTCAGCGTCTTTTGCAGCGAGGCAGCGTCGGCATGTTCGGCCAGCCGCTGCACGGTAAAGAATGCCTTGGCCTGCTCCAAAAACTTGGCCGCATCAAAACCGCTCAGGCCAAAGACCACACGGTGCGTGGGCAGAATCGTCAAGCCTTCAGAGTCCATGTTGACGAAGGTCATCATGGCTGCGGCCTCTGGATACGCAGGCTGCGGCAGCGAGGGCGTATTGCTCTCATGCGAGCGCGAAGCCGAGCCGGCCTTGGGCGCGTGTTCCTTGGAATAATTCAGCGCCGTCTCATAGCGATGGTGACCGTCGGCGATGATGAGCTTCTTGTCTTGCATGGCGCTCAGCAGCATATTCAGCGTGGCCGGATCGCTGACGCGCCAGACGCGATGAATGACGCCGTATTCATCGACCACTTCGGCGTGCGGCGCGCTGGGCTTAGAGAAGAGTAGCTTTTCCGCCGTGTGCACCGGGTCCGAGTAGAGCATGAAAATCTGACCAAAGTGCGCGCGTGTGGCTTGCAGCAGGCGCAGGCGGTCCCCTTTGGGCTTGGCCAGCGTTTGCTCATGCCGATACACCACGCCCTGGCTGTAATCGCAGAGTTCCCCCAACGCGATAAAGCCCTTGCGCTCCAGCGTCTGGTCCGTGCCGGGCACGCGATACTGCTGCGAGTAGGCGAAGACAGCCGGTTCTTTATCCTGCACCAGAACATCTTGGGCACGCCAGGCGTTCAGCTCTTGCGCAGCGCGGGTGTAAACGTTGTTCTCATCGTTATCGAACAACTCCGGCAGGCCAAGAATAATGCGCACCAGGTTGTAGGGGCTGCGCTGGTAATAGCTCTGCTGCATCGAAGGGGTGATCTTGTCGTAGGGTTGCGTAACGACATTTTGCAAGGAAACCTGCGCGGGATTGTAGCGCCAGGCTCGAAAGGGATAAATGCGGGCCATACGGATTTCTAGCTCCTGTGCAGGCGCTGTGTGCAGCCTGCCTTACTTGCAGAATTGCGCTGCTCTTCTATCCTTGGATTGTATCGCAGCAGACGCATGCCTTCCTGACAAATGTTGTCCGGATGCCTGCACAAATAAATCGGGCTAGCGTAGAGTAGGAGCATCATGAACCGCTTGCGCAATCTACGCTTTGCCACATGTGCCGCAAGAATTCTTCCGTGGACGGCATTCTGTTTGCTGCTATCGATCGCGCCCCGTGCAGCGGCACAGACGGCACAGCCCCCCGCCACACCTGCGGCCATCGCGCAACAACCGCAACCCGCGCATCCCCGCATCCCGACGCCGGTGACCGTGCGCAATGGAACCTTTGTCTTCCACACCTCGGTCGATGAAGTCGTGCTCAACGTCACCGTCGTCAATCACAAACAACGCCTGGTGACCACGCTGACGCAGCCGGACTTTACCGTATTTGAAGACGGCGTTGCGCAGAAAATCCGCTCCTTCCGGCGTGAGGATGTTCCCGTTTCTTTGGGCATTTTGATCGACAACTCCGGCTCCATGTACGACAAGCGGGACGCCGTGAACCAGGCGGCGTTGGATTTAGTGCGCGCTTCCAACCCGCAGGATGAGACCTTTATCGTCAATTTTGCCGACGACGCCTATCTCGATCAGGACTTCACCTCCAACGTATATTTGCTGCAAAAAGGGCTGGCGCATATTGATGCCAAAGGGGGAACGGCGCTCTATGACGCTGTCTTTGCCGCTGCAGATCATCTGGCGCAGAAGGCCAAGTGGCGCAAGCAGGTGCTGCTCATCATTACGGACGGTGAGGACAACAGTTCCAGCAGCACGCTGCAGCAGACCGTGCGCAAAGTGCAAAGCCTGCAAGGGCCGATTGTGTACTCCATCGGTCTGCTCTTTGGCGGCGGTGAATCCAAAACCGCACGCCACGCCCTGCAAACCTTGAGCAATGAGACCGGCGGACTTGCCTACTTTCCCAAGTCCATGGCGCAGGTGAACAACATTGCCGAGCAGGTGGCCGAAGATATTCGCAACCAATACACCTTGGGCTATCACCCCACGCAGCCAGAGAGTGCGGGCGGCTATCGCAAGATTCGCGTTGTGGTGAAAGCGAAAAATATGGGCAAGCTGACCGCACGCACCCGCCCCGGCTACTACGCAGGCACCAGCGAAAACAAGTCTGCCACGGGTTTGGTGAAGAGCACGCAGAGTGGATCCGGCCAGTAATCCGCCGCAAAACACACACAGGATCGCGACAACCGTTTACCATAACCAGAGAATTCCGCTTGCATGCGCTCGCTACTGGCAGGCGTGGGAGGACGATTGCTCTACTGGCTGCTCTATCAACATCTTTTTCCGGTCTTCCGCGCGTTCCGTATCTTCCGATACCTGACCTTTCGCACGGCCTTTGCCACCTTGACGGCCTTGCTGATCGCGCTGATGATCGGCCCATTTTTGATTGAGCAATTGCGCCAGTTCCAGATTGGCCAGTACATCCGCGAAGACGGCCCCAAGGATCACCAGAAAAAAGCAGGAACCCCCACCATGGGCGGACTGCTCATCTGCCTGGCGATTTTGGTGCCCACGCTGCTCTGGAGCGATCTGTCGAATCCCTTTGTGTGGCTAGCTGTTTTCTCCACAGCGGGGTTTGGCGCGATTGGCTTTGCTGACGACTACATTAAAGTCGTGCGCCGCCGCAATTTGGGCCTGACGGCGCGCATGAAAATGGGCGGGCAGATATTGGTGGCACTCTGCGTGGCGCTGGCGCTGCTGGTGTTGCAACATCACGGCGAGTACTCCACGCGACTGGTGGTTCCCTTCTTCAAGCAGATTCGGCCCTCGATGGCCCTGCACTGGCTGCAACACTCGCCCCATTTCTGGCCTCTGGCCTTTTTGCCCTTTGTGCTGTTCACGGTGCTGGTGTTGGTGGGTGCCACCAACGCCGTCAACCTAACCGACGGCCTCGATGGCTTGGCGATTGGCTGCACCATCATCGCTGCGGGCGCGCTTACCGTACTCACCTATGTCAGTGGCCACGTGATCTTTTCTGACTATCTGGAATTGCAGCGGATGCCCCTTGTCTCTGAGTTAACCATCTTCTGCGGCTCCATGGTCGGGGCCAGCATCGGCTTCCTTTGGTACAACGCTCATCCAGCCGAGGTCTTCATGGGCGATGTCGGCTCGCTCGCCCTGGGCGGAGCTATTGGCGCAGTGGCCATCATCATCAAACAAGAATTACTGCTGCCATTTATTGGCGGCGTCTTTGTGCTGGAGGCGCTGAGTGTAATGCTGCAAGTGGGCAGCTACAAGTTGCGCAAAAAGCGCATCTTCAAAATGGCTCCGCTGCACCATCACTTTGAACTGCTCGGCTGGTCAGAGTCCAAGGTGATTGTTCGCTTTTGGATTGCCGCGCTCGTCTTCGCGCTGCTTGCCCTCACCACGCTGAAGCTGCGCTAACTGTTTTGCGAAAGTGAATACATGAAATTGCACGGCAAAAAAATTCTGGTCGTGGGCGCAGGACGCTCCGGCATGGCGGCGGCACTCTTTCTGCGCCACCACGGCGCGCAGGTCACCATCTCCGACACCCGCGGCGCAGACAAGCTGGCGCGCGAGTTGCCCTTGCTGCTCGAAGCCAACATTGCCGTCGAAACCGGCGGCCACAGCACCCTGACCTTTCAGCAACAAGATGCCATCGTCGTCAGCCCAGGCATTACGCTCCACACGCCGGAGTTGCAACAGGCACGCGGGCTGGGCATTCCCATTCTTGGCGAGTTGGAACTGGCCGCGCAGCATCTGCAGGGATCGACGCTGGCCATCACCGGCTCCAACGGCAAGACGACCACCACCACACTCTGCGGAGAAATTCTGCGCGCCAGCGGCGCACCCGTGCTGGTTGGCGGCAACATCGGCGTGCCGGCCATCGCGCTGGTGGAACACTGCCAGCCCACAGGATGGAATGTGCTGGAAGTCTCCAGCTTTCAGTTGGAGACTGTGCACAGCTTTCGTCCGCACATCGCCATGATCCTCAACATCACTCCGGATCACTTGGATCGTCACGGCTCCATGGGCAATTACATCGCAGCCAAGGAGCGCATCTTCGCCCATCAAACTGCAGAGGACGCACTCATCCTGAATGCCGACGACGAAAATACACAACATGCGGCAATCCGCGCCCCAGGCCGCGTTTTCTGGTTCAGCTCGCGGCGGCCCGTGCGTCAGGGAGCCTTTGTGTTCCAAGATGCGATCGTCTTTCGCGCCAGCGAGCAATCTGCCGCGCAACCCATTTTGCCGGTCGCAGAAATTCCCCTCAAAGGCACGCACAACGTGGAAAATGTGCTGGCCTCGGTTTGCGCCGCCATGCTCGCTGGCGTGGCGCCAGAGACAATTCGCGCCGCCGTTGCAGGCTTTCGCGCTGTCGAGCATCGGCTGGAGTTTACCGCACGCATCGCAGGCGTGGACTACTACAACGACTCCAAAGCCACCAACGTGGACGCAACCATCAAGGCCATCGAATCCTTCCCCGGTGGACTGCATTTGATCCTCGGCGGCAAAGATAAGGACTCTGATTACACGGTGCTGCGCCCGCTGCTCACCGAGCGCGTGCGCGCGGTCTACACCATCGGCGCAGCGGCGGAAAAGATCGCCGCGCAGATCGCCGAAGCCGTCGCCATACACGCCTGTGGCACGCTGGAGCGCGCCGTTCTGGACGCAGCCGCGCAGGCCCATCCGGGAGAAACCGTACTGCTGGCCCCTGCCTGCGCCAGCTTTGATCAATTTGAAAATTACGAGCACCGCGGTCGCATCTTCAAGGATTGCGTTCTGGCGCTGGCCGCACAAAAGCAGGAGGCCCCAACATGGCCAAGCGCGTCGGCGTAGATAAATGGCTCTTCGGCGTAACGCTGCTACTGGTGCTCTTCGGACTGGTGATGGTCTTCAGCGCCTCCGCCGTCATGGCCAAGGCTCGTTACGGCTCACCGTACACGTTTGTTTTGAAGCAATCGTTGTGGGCAGGTGTGGGCCTGGTGGCGCTCTTCGCCATGATGCGCATCGACTATCGCCGCTGGAATAGCCCTGCTGTGGTCTTCCCTGCCGTCGCCATCACCACGCTGCTGTTGATGGCAGCCTTCGCCATGCACGACTCCCACCACACGCACCGCTGGATTCGCTTCGGCGGCTTCAGCTTGCAGCCCTCGGAGTTGGCCAAGTCCGTGCTGGTGCTCTTTCTCGCTTGGTTTTTGCAGACGCGCGTCAATCAAATGGAAGATTTGCGACGCTCCGTTGCGCCTGCGGTCTTGCCCAGCATTATCTTTATTGGGCTGATATTGAAGGAGCCGGACCTGGGCACGGCGCTGGTCTGCACCGCCGTTACCGCGCTGTTGCTGGCACTGGCTGGAGTGCGCCTGCGCTATTTGTTCTATGCCGCACTGGCCACTTCGCCCCTGCTGTACTACATGCTCTTTCATGTGGCGTGGCGTCGCGCGCGCATGATCGCCTTTTTGAATCCGCAGGCCGATCCACGCGGCACCGGCTTCCACATTTTGCAATCCTTAATCGCTGTTGGCAACGGCGGCATTTACGGATTGGGGCTGATGGAAGGCCACCAAAAGCTCTTCTATTTACCCGAGCCACACACCGACTTCATCTTCGCCAACATTGCTGAGGAACTGGGCCTCATCGGCACACTCTTTGTCGTCAGCCTGTTTGTTGTGCTCGGTTGGCGCGGACTCCGCGCGGCGATTTTGTCCAAGGATCCCTTCGCGCGCTTTTTAGCCGTCGGCATTACAACGACCATTCTGATTCAAGCGTTCTTCAATATCAGCGTGGTGCTGGCGCTGGTGCCAACCAAGGGCATCGCGCTCCCGTTCATCTCCTATGGCGGCACCTCGCTTGCGGTAATGCTGGCCAGCGTCGGTGTACTGTTGAACATCACCAAGGAGTTGGACTAATGGCAGCCGAGCGTCTGCGCGTGCTCATCGTTGGTGGCGGAACTGGCGGACACATTCTGCCCGCTCTCGCCGTTGCACGTGTGCTGGTCGAGCAACACCATGCTGAGGTGCGCTTTCTGGGCACAGCGCGCGGGTTGGAGACGCGCTTGGTGCCCGCCGCTGGTTTTCCTTTGGATTTGGTGCAGGTTGGCCAGTTGAACCATGTCTCGCTGCACACACGCCTGCGCACGGCTGCCGGATTGCCGCTCAGCATCGCATGCTGCATCCGCCTGTTGCGCAACTTTCGCCCCCATGTGGTTTTTGGCGTGGGCGGCTATGCTTCTGGCCCGGGGATGCTGGCCGCCATCCTGACGCGCACGCCGCGCATGGCCTTTGAACCCAACGCGGTGCCCGGCATGGTCCACCGCTGGATTGGCCCGCATGTGCAGGCGGCTGCGGTCAACTTCCCCTCGGCTGCGCGTGCCTTTCGCAACGCAACGGTCACCGGCATCCCCGTGCGCGCGGAGTTTTTCTCACTGCCCGCGCTGCCCCAGGATGCACCGCCGCATCTGCTCATTTTTGGTGGCAGCCAGGGCGCGCGCATCTTCAACACCACACTGCCACAGATTGCGCCCGCCTTGCTTAGCGCCATCCCCGGCCTTACCCTGTTGCATCAATGCGGCGCGGGCCAATGGGAGGCCACCCAGAGCGCCTACGCCCAAAGCGGTGCCGACAGCACCCGTTGGCAGGTGCATGAATTTCTCGACGACATGCCGCAGCGTTTTGCCGCAGCCTCGCTGATCCTGTGCCGCAGCGGTGCCAGTACCGTGGCCGAGTTGGCCGCTGCCTCCAAACCTGCGCTGCTGGTTCCCTTTCCACTGGCCGCAGACGACCATCAGCGCCACAACGCCGAGGTGCTCGCCGCTGCAGGCGCGGCCACATTGCTGTTGCAATCGGATCTGACGCCAGAGCGGCTGCTTGTCGAACTGCTTGCACTGCTACGCAATCCAACCCACCTGGCCACCATGGGCCAGCGGGCACGGCAATTGGCGCATCCCCACGCGGCAGAGGCCATCGCACGGCGGATCGCCGATTTGCGCACCCCAATCCAATCAAAATCCATACACAAATCTACGAAGTAAAAGTTCCCATCTCGTTTCGCATCTAACTTTTCAACGTAGGGCGGATGAGCACCTCACTGACGAAGGAGGCCTCCGCCTGTGTCAACAGCATGGCAACCACGTGGGCGACATCTTCGGGAGCCAGCGCGCCCAGCGGGGATTTTTTGGCACTGAGGCCGCTACCAAACTCCGTATGAGTGCTGCCGGGAGCAATCAGGGAGACGCGAATCTTGTGCTGGCGCAGCTCCTCTGCAGCCGAGTACATGAGACCATTCAGGCCCCATTTGGAGGCGGCATACGCAGCTGCGCCAGGCACAGGATTTTTACCCGCCAACGAGGAAATGTTGATGATGTGTCCGCCGCCATGAGCGATCATGGCGGGCGCAAAGGCACGCAGCAGCAGATACGGTGCGCGCAGATTGAGGGCCATCATGCGCTCCCAATCCGCCGGGGCAAGCGCATGCAATGGAGTGGAAAACAGACCCATGCCCGCGTTGTTGATCAGCACATCGCAACGCTGGTGGCGTTGAAGAATGCCCGAGGTGAAGGCCTCAATCGCTGCCGGATGGGCAAGATCGCAGGGGATCACCTCCGCCGAACCGCCCTGGGCTTGCACTTGGTCGGCCACGCAGTGCAGCTTGCCCGCATCCCTGCCCGTAAGCACGAGGTGATACTCGACACAGGCCAAGCGCAGCGCGATGGCCGCGCCAATGCCACGGCTGGCACCGGTGAGGACGACGATTTTTTGACCTGGCGGGATCGATGGGGACGACATGCAGGGGATTCCTTTCGCTCGGTTATGCCGGAATCGATGGAACAAGATCGGCAGGTATTTGATCGTACACCCATGCCAATTTCGTTTTCTTTTCGAAATAGGGCTTGTCAGAGTGCGATCCAGTTTTTATAATCCGCAACAACAACGTATTTGCGAAGATTTCCAATGCTTGAGCGGCTTGCTGCAGTAAAACATGCACTCTGCAGGAGCCGCGAGACAAAAAAATGCGCATCCGTTGGTAGACGCAGTTACGATCCTGGCAGTACGATCCTGATTGGTACATTCATTCGCGAGGAGTGATGGAATGAAGAAGATTGTTTCTATACCGGTGTTGGCTCTTGCCACCATCGGCTTGAGCACAGCACCGGCTCTATGGGCGCAGGGCAACACCATTACCATCAAAAGCCCTGCGGAGTACAACGCCTACGTTGCGGCAGTGGGCGTGACCGCACCCCAAGCGCAGGAAAACGCCTTGGAGCAGTTCCTGCAAATGTATCCGCAGAGCGTGGTACGCGCCGATGTTCTGCAACGCCTGATGGGCGACTATCAGCAAACCAACAACGTGAATAAAGTGCTGGATTCAGCCAAGCGCCTGCTGCAAGTGGATCCAACCAATCTGCGCGCGCTAGCCTTTGCCACCTATCTACTGCGATCGCAAGCTGGGCAAAAATCCAATCCTGCGGATGCCCAACCGCTCTATAGCCAGGCTGCTCAATATGCCCAACAAGGATTGAACGCAAACGCAAATACGCCAGGGTTTGCACAAATGAAGGCCACCGTGTCCCCGATTTTCTATGGGGCCATTGCTGCGTCGGATTTGAACAATAAAGACTACGCGGGCGCGATCCGCTACTTCCACTCTGAGCTGAAAGCCATGCCTGCGGCGCAAACAACACAGGGTGCCGGGTTGCAGGATACCTACCAACTCGGGAATGCATATTTGCAGGAGACACCACAGGATCAGATCAACGCCATCTGGTACTTGTCGCGTGCGGCTGCCTATGCTCCAGAGCCGTTTCACAGCCAGATTCAAAAGGCAGCCGAGTATTGGTACAAGAAGTACCACGGCGGTCTGGATGGATTTGACGCCGTGCAGGCAGCATCCAAGGCTTCGCTCGATCCAGCTGTTGGATTTACGATTCAGCCTGCACCGCCGCCGCCATCCCCGCAGGAACTGGCTTCACAAACCGTTGCCAGCACGCCAGACCTGAGCACCTTAGCCTTGGCGGACAAGGAATTCATCCTCGCCAACGGCAAGCCGGACGATGCCAACAAGGTATGGGCAACCATGAAGGGCGTCACCACCAAAGTGCCCGGTATTGTGATCTCCGCAACGGCCAATCAGGTGCAATTGGCGGTCTCCGATGATGCGCAACAGTCGAAAAAGGCCGACTTTACCATCAACATGAAGACGCCGCTAAAGACGTTGCCCTCCGTGGATTCCAGCGTGAATTATGTGGCCACCTTTGATTCCTTTACTGCATCTCCTTCCATGATCATCATGAAGGATGGCTATGCTCCACCGCCGACCCATGCACGCCCGGTGCATCGGCGCGCAGCACACTAAGCTGTATCCACACACAACAACGAAGGGCAGCCTCAGGGCTGCCTTTTGTTGTTGTCTACGTGCCCTTGTTATTGTGTACGTGCCCTCGGTTGCGCGCCGAACGCAATCCCTACTCGCCCAGCATCATGTGCCGAATCGTTGCTGCCCGCCCTGTAACAGGATCGCAGCCAATCAACGTGGCACACATTTGGGCATTGCCTTTGGCCGGCTCAAACTTTGCGGGCATCCCCGTCAAAAATCGCTGCACCACTTGCTCCACCTCCACGCCAATCACGCTGTCATACGGCCCGCTCATGCCCACGTCCGTCTGGTACGCCGTGCCCTGCGGCAAAATGCGCGCATCCGCCGTGGGGATGTGCGTGTGCGTGCCCAACACTGCCGTCACGCGGCCATCCAAATACCAACCCAAAGCGCACTTTTCTGATGTGGTCTCCGCGTGGAAGTCCACCAAAATTATTTTCGCTTTGACTTTACTCAGCAGCGCGTCCATGGTGCGAAAAGGATCGTCATGATTGGCCATGAAGACCCTCCCTTGCAGATTGATGACCGCATACTCCACACCGGAGGGCAGCCTGCCTTCATACACACCGTGGCCGGGTGTTCCTGGAGCGTAGTTGGCCGGACGCAACAGACGGCGCGGGCGCTCATGACTGTCGGCATCCACACTCTGCATCCAGTCGATGATCTCGCGCTTGTCCCAGATGTGATTGCCCGTGGTCAACACGTGCGCGCCCAGCCCGAAAAGCTCGTCCGCGATCGAAGGGGTTACGCCAAAGCCGCCAGCGGCATTCTCCGCATTGATCACCACCAGATCGACTGCGTTGCTCTCCAGCACGTGCTGCAGGTGCGCACGCACGATCCTGCGCCCGGCGTTGCCAAATACGTCGCCTACAAAAAGTATCTGCAAATCATCTCCTGTATGGAGAAATGATAGCAGTACGCACGCTCGCGGAAGCAACCCCCTGCATTTTTCCGCACGTTCTCTGTATTTTTCTTTACTGCACGTTCAACGTGAAAGTGATGGTCTGGTTCAGACCCGCGCCGTCGCTGGCCGTCACGGTCACGATGGATGTTCCCATAGGCGTGCCGCCAGTTGGGGTGGATCCGCCCGTGTTCGTGCCACTGCCACCCGTGACCGGCGTGGAGCCGCCGCCGCAGGCCGTCATCAGGCCCACGCCCACCAACAGCACCAGCAGCACCAACAGGTGACCAACATGTGACGTCACACCCTTGGCGCACCGCTTGCGCAGGCCCACGCCCGCTGCCAGCAGGCCCGGCAGCCAGAAGGCTCCGGCCAGCATTGGCATCGGGTTCGACGGGGTGCTTTGCGGTGCGTAGGGGCGCAGGGCCGCCATCGCTGCTGCTGTGGATACGGTCAGTGTGATCGTTTGCGCCGCGCTGCTGCTTGCGGTGAAGGTGACCGAAGTGGGGCTAAAGGCGCAGGTCGCCTCTGAGGGCAGGCCCGAGCAGGCCAACTTTACCGTGCCTGCATAGCCGCCCGAAGGCGTCAGCGTAATTGTTACTGTGGCCGACTGGCCCGGAGCGTTAATGACTACAGTACTCGCGCTCACCTTCAGCGCCAGCGCCGGCGTGGGCGGCGGAGGCGTAGGAGCCGATCCCGTTCCTGTGCCGCTTGCTTGGATGGTTTGCTGATTGTTGGGCGCAGCAGCGTTCATACTGTTGTCCTGCACGCTCACAGAACCTGTCAGCGTTCCAGCAACCGTGGGGCTAAAAGTAATTCCGAGATCACACTGCATGCCTGGACTGAGAGGGATCGTCGTTGAGCACGTTGTATAGTTCTGGTTCTGCTCGAAACTGCTCGTGCTTTGACCGACGGTCATGTCGGAATATCCGGTGATTTGCAGCGGCTGCGTTCCAATGTTTTGGATCCCATAAAAAGCGGGAAATGATGTCTGGCCGACTTGCGTTGAGGTAAATGCAGCAGCATGCGGCTGTGTCTGCTCGATTTTATACACTTGGTAATACTGCACATCGTCAATGTACAAATTGCCAGCACCATCGACGGCTACGCTTTGTGGCAGGCCCAGAGTTTGTGCAGTGTTGGGCACGGCGAGTTGCATCGTACCCTGGGTACCCCCCGCTGGCAATTGCACAATATCCTGATTCAAATCGTCAGCGATGTACAGATCTCCAGCTGCGTCCAAAGCCAATCCTTCTGGCTGTCCCAGACCCTTGGCAACAACGGATTGCGATCCGCTGGGCGGCAATTTCACCACACGATCATTAAAATAATCGGAAACAAACACATTGCCCGCGGCATCCACAGCCACACCCTCTGGATTGTTCAACCCGGTGATCGGCAATGTAGATTGCACACCCGCCGCAGTCCACTTCACAATCTGATTGGTGCCTGCATCCGCGATATACAAAGAACCAGCTGCATCCACTGCCAAGGCTCCAGGCGACTGCAACCCGCTGACTGCAAGGGTTTGCTGGGTCCCTTGCGCACTCAACTCCAGCACTTTGCCGCTATCGGAAACGTAGACGTCCCCGGCTGCATCCACCGCAATCCCTCCTGGCGAATAGAGGCTAGAAAAAGGCATCCGCACAGGTGTACTGGAACCAACCGCCAACTTCACAACTTGCGGCCCATTTACGTTGCTGTCCACCACGTAAAGATTGCCCGCTCCATCCACTGCAATTGCCACTGGATTGATTACCCCGCTCAGAGCAACAAGGGATGACGCAGCTGTTTGATACGCCGCCAGCGAACTGCCTCCTGTGCCACGCAAACCAATCGCCCCCAATACGGTACTGCCATCCTGCACCAGCAACGATGCAGAGCGCAGTCCGGGATACTGCGGGGTAAAGGTGACAGCGACGGAACAAGTGCTGCCGGACGCATTGACGGTGGTCCCATCGGCGACGCATCCTGAGACCGCGCCTGCAGTGAACTCCTGCGCCCCATTCTGCGCCTTCGGCACGGTGACGCCACTGATTGCAGTTGCGCTGACAAGTTGGAAAGAAATCGTCTGCGCCGCCGCCGTCGATCCTACCGTTGTCGTCGGGAAGGCAGGATTCTGCGTCACTTGAATCTCTTGCGCATGCAGTGCCCGGCTCCCCGCACAAAATAGAAGGAGCAAGTTTAGCCCGTAGGCGACAACAGACTTCCGAAAATATCTGGATTCCATATGCAATATAGACCTCGTGGGGAGAAATTCGTGAGCGCGGGCTGCAAAAAATATAGACTCCTGCAAAATTCTCGCAGTAAATCCTTCCTAGGTGGATGTACCTCTACTTGTCACTTACAACGGAAAGAGCACCCCGCGGGGTGCTCTTTTGCGTAACCGTAGACCGCCGGTTCCGTCTTATCCGCGGCTGCCACCACCGCTGCCGCCTGGACGGCGACCGCGTCCACCGCGACCCCGACCCCGGCGACGTGGATCGCCGCTACCTTGTGGACGCCCGCCTACCCCAACGGGCTGCGCGCCATCCACGCGGTTGAAGTTTGGCTCTTCACCATCGACAACAACGCCACCATCTTCATCGTCAAAGTCGTCGCCGCCTTCGAGCGTAATGGTGCTGGCATTGGAAGAGGGCTGACGTTCGCCGCGCGATGCGGAAGCGTGCATTTCGGCGACAGGCTCGCCAGAGTGTGCTGGCGCGACCGGATCCGGCAGTCCCAGCTTGGCGCGCTGTTCCTTCAGCACAGCCTTGCGCGACAGCTTGATGCGGTTGCCTTCAACACCCAGCACCTTCACCAAAACTTGATCGCCATCGTTCAGCTCATCCTTCACTTCGCGCACGCGATGCTCGGCGATTTCGCTGATGTGCAGCAGGCCGTCCGTGCCGGGGAAGATTTCGACGAATGCGCCAAACTCCGCCAGACGAACCACCTTGCCCAGATAGGTCTTGCCGACTTCGGGCACAGCGGTCAGGTCGTTGACCATTTGCATGGCACGGCTCAAGCCATCAGCGTCCGAGGAGGCAATGTTGACGCGGCCCGTGTCGTCCACGTCGATTTTGACGCCGGTCGCTTCGATGATGCCGCGAATCGTCTTGCCACCGGGGCCGATCAGATCGCGGATCTTGTCTGTGGGGATTTGGATGGTGCGAATCTGCGGCGCGAACGGAGATTTTTCCGTGCTCGGAGCCGACAGCGCAGCGTCCATCGTGTCCAGCAGGAACATGCGTCCGCGGCGGGCCTGCTCCATCGCCTCGCGCATGATCTGGCCAGTGATGCCGCTGATCTTGATGTCCATCTGCATGGCCGTGATGCCCTTGCGCGTTCCGGCAACCTTGAAGTCCATGTCGCCGTAGTGATCTTCCGCGCCGGCAATGTCGGTCAGAATGGCGTACTTGTCGCCTTCCTTCACCAAGCCCATCGCCACACC
>JAJZMO010000019.1 GCA_021798235.1 Acidobacteriota bacterium
AAGTGCAGGCCACGGCAGCACAAATCTCCACACCGGGCTACAAAACCACCGGCTGGATGGCCGCCACTGTTCCCGGCACCGTACTGACGACCATGGTCGATCGCGGCCTCTATCCGGACCCGGATTACGGATTGAACAATCTCGCCATTCCAGAATCGCTCAACAAGCAGGACTATTGGTACCGCATGCAATTCGTGGCCCCCAGATTCACCGCCGGGCAACAGGAGACGCTCACCTTCAATGGCATCAACTACGCCGCCGAGGTCTGGCTCAATGGCCACAAACTCGGCAGCATTCGCGGCGCATTCATTCGCGGCAACTTTGATGTCAGCGGCCTGCTGCTGCCGGGCAAGGCGAATGCCCTGGCCGTGCGCATCAGCCCACCACCCCACCCCGGGATCCCCAATGAGCAATCCATTCGGGGTGGCCCCGGTGAAAACGGCGGAATTATGTGTATCGACGGCCCCACCTTTGTCGCCACAGAGGGTTGGGACTGGATTCCCGGCATCCGGGACCGCGACACCGGCTTGTGGCAGGACGTACATCTGCACGCCACGCGCAGCGTGAAAATTGGCGATCCGCAGGTGATCACGACACTGCCGCTGCCAGACATCTCCCGCGCCGATGTTGCCATCACGGTGCCGGTGCAAAACCTATCGGATGCGCCCGCGCCTGTTACCGTCACAGCCGCCTTTGGTGACGTCACTGTGACAAAGCATGTGACAGCACAGCCGGGAGCGAACATAGTCACACTGACGCCTGCGGAGTTCCCGCAACTGACCGTGCAGCATCCGCACCTGTGGTGGCCCAACGGCTATGGCGACCCGTACCTGTACACGCTGAAGCTGACAGCACAAAGCGCAGGCGGTGAGTCCGACCAGAAGCAGCTTGACTTTGGCATCCGCGAAGTGACCTACGAGCTGAGCTTGCTCGATGATGCCGGGCATCTGCGCCGCGTAGAGTTTTCGCCCACGGAGGCCCATGCGCATGACGAGCATGTGGTCAACGTCAGCCATCGCGGCATGCGGCAAATTCCCGACGGCTGGGCGGCCTCGCTGATGCCGGGCGCGGAAAAATCGCCAGCCATTCATACGTTGGACGATTTGCAAATGACGCCGTATCTGGTCATCAAGGTCAACGGCGTGCGCATCGCCGCGCGCGGTGGCAACTGGGGCATGGATGATGCGCGCAAGCGTGTCTCGCGCGAACGGCTGGAGCCATACTTCCGCCTGCACCGCGACGCGCACGTCAACATCATCCGCAACTGGGTAGGCCAAAGCACGGAAGAGACTTTTTACGAACTGGCCGATAAATACGGCCTGATGGTCTGGAATGATTTTTGGGATTCCACGGAAGATTACAACGCGGAGGCCGAAGACCCTGCGCTGTTCCTAGCCAATGCGCGCGATACGATCTCGCGCTATCGCAACCATCCCTCCATTGTGATCTGGTGCGGACGCAATGAGGGCGTACCGCAGCCGATCATCAGCAACGGGCTGGACGAGCTGGTGCGGACGCTCGATGGCACGCGCTACTACTCGCCCAGCTCCAATCAGATCAACCTGCAAGTCAGCGGCCCGTATCAGTATCAGAATCCCGCACGCTACTACACCGTGCTGAACAAGGGATTTTCCGTCGAGACGGGCACGCCATCGCTTTCCACGCTGGAATCTTTTGAACACTGGATCCCCAAGGCCGATCAGTGGCCGGTGAGCGATGACTGGGCCTATCACGACTGGCACCAAACGGGGAATGGAGCGACCGCGCCGTTTATGGCCGAGGTGAGCAAGGAGTTTGGCGCGGCCACCAGCTTGGAAGACTTCGAGCGCAAAGCGCAGATGCTCAACTACGTGGATCACCGCGCCATTTTTGAGGGCTTTAACGCGCATCTTTGGTCCCCCAATAGTGGACGCATGTTGTGGATGACGCAACCGGCCTGGCCGAGCAATGAGTGGGAGATTCTCAGCTCCGATTACGACACGCAGGCCTCGTTTTATGGCGTGATGGAGGCCTGCGAGCCGGTACACGTGCAGTTGGATCTTTCCAATGACACCGTAGCCGTAGTCAATACCACCACGGCTGCGCTGACGGGCGTGACCGTCTCCGCACAGGTGGACTCGCTCGACAATAAGGTGCTCTACAGCCAGCAGCAGACACTCTCCGCTGCGGAGGATGCAACGACGAATGCCTTCACCCTGCACCTGGCTCCGCTGATGGGCACCGGCGTGGTGTTTGTTGAGTTAGAACTCAAAGACACAACCGGCAAGCTGCTCTCGCACAATCTGTACTGGCTGGGGGCCAGCAGCGAGTCTTATCGCGCGCTGAACAAACTTCCCGAAGGCAAACTGGAGGCCGCCGCCACGGTGACGTCACAGGTGGATGGGCAGCGTCACATCACTGTCACACTGAAAAATACAGGTGCTGCTGCAATCCTGCAGACCAAGCTGACCCTGGAAAATGCCAGCGATGGTTCGCGCATTCTGCCCGCATACTACAGCGACAACTACGTGTCGCTGCTGCCCGGGCAGTCGCGTGCGATCAGCATCGACTACCCGGCAGCCGCCGCCAAGGGTACACCGAAGCTAGGATTGCGTGGGTGGAATCTAAATACCACAATACTCCAAGTGTCTTCTCAGTAGCATTTTGGTTCCACTTTACGGAAGAACGGCAGGGCGGAATTTCCATTCCACCCTGCCGTTTTTATTGCATCGGGAGAATGCGCGCTAAACCCCCTGCGGCCAGCGCAGGCTGATTCTCCGGAACCAGGAGCAGACAGTTGGCGCGGGCCTGCGCGGCCAAGTCGCCGGAGCCGTGCCCAGCGACGGGCGTCACCGTGGGTTCCTCCGCAGACGCATCCAACCGAGCAGGGAGAAACCGCGTCAGACCACGCAAAGGCTGCACGTTCTCAGTTAGACGCGCGAACGAGAATGGATGTTGCCAAGCTCGCTCCCCAGCCAGAGCAGCCAGCAGCGGGCGTACAAAGAGCGTGAAGGTAACCATGGCGGAGATGGGGTTGCCGGGTAATCCGAAGAAGTAGAGTGCTGGCAACAGACGATCCGCCGCTGTAGACGCGGGCAAGCGGCCAAAGACAAGCGGCTTGCCGGGCTGGATCCGCAGGCCGGTGAAGAAAAACTCGGCCCCCAACTCCGCCAGCGCCGCTTCGACAAAATCGTACTTCCCCATGGAGACGCCGCCGGTGAGCAGCAGCAAATCCGGCTGGGATTCGCGCGCGGACTCGATGCCGGCGCGAATGGATTCCAGCGTATCGCGGGCGATGGGCTGGCGCAGCGCAATGGCTCCCGCAACGGCCACCAGAGCGGCGGTCGAGTGGCTATTGGAGTTGAAAATCTGCTGATCCGCAATCTGTGGACGGGGATGGGCGGCCTCGACCAATTCATCACCGGTGGCCAGAACGGCCACGCGCGGCTGTGGGAAAACCGATACGCGATCGAAACCACAGGCGGCAGCCATAGCAATCTGCGCGGAGCCGATGCGTGTGCCTATGGCGACCAACTCTTCTCCAGCGCGAGCCTCACTGGCGCGCGCGACCACGTGCGTGCCCGGAGTCAGCGTGCTCTCCGAAGCGAGAGTAATAGTGTTCTCTTCTGAGGCAGTGCGCGTGTGTTCGACCATGAGTACGGCGTCAGCGCCGGCAGGCAGCGGTGCCCCAGTCATGATTTCGATAGCTTCATTCGGGGCCAGCGCGGGCCGGTCGGCGGGCCAGCATTGCCCAGCACGGATTTGCCCCAGCACGCGCAGCGTAGCGCCAGAGCGCACATCCTGCGCACGCACGGCGTAGCCATCGCGTGTGGAGCGGGCAAAGGGCGGCTGGTCGCGGTCTGCGCAAATGGGTGCAGCCAGCACGCGGCCCAAGGCCTCGGCCAACGGAACCATGTGCTGCGCTGGGCGTGGGGATTGCAAAATCAACGCAGCATGGGATGCGACGACGGCGCTACCTTCTGCGAAGGCGAGCAGCGAGGGCGCAGCGGGTTGGGCGGGCACAGTGTGCATCTAGCCTCATCATCCTGTATCGAGTGCTTTCGCTGCAAGAACAACGGCCTCTGCGCAAGGCAGAGGCCGCTACCAAGAACTCCGTTCTTTAGAGGATCACTGCTTTCGATAAACGGAGTGGATTTTTTCTCCTGCAGATTGCAGAATTCCGATCGCATCCGCAGCCATGGGGTTGTTCGGATCCAGTTCCAAAAACTTTCTATACGCATCCGCACAGCCTGGAGGCAAGATAATTCTTTGGGTCTTGGGATCGACTGAGGCCTTTTGCACCAGGCTTTGTCCCTTGATGAAATAGGGCAACGCCTTGTTGGGATCGGCGGCGATGGCCTTGTCCGCAGCGACGGCGGCTTGATCGGCTGCTCCCGCTTTATAGAGAACAATGGCTTCATTGCCGTAGTACATGGCGGCATCGGCGGGTTGGGCCTTTACCGCCGCATCAAACGCTGCAGCAGACAACTCCGGCTTGCCCGATGCGGCATACGCATTGCCCAGATCATTTTCCGCAGCACCCAACAAGACGGGATTTGCAGGAGGCTTTGCGTTCAAAAGGCTAATTGTCTTTTGATAGCTGGCGATGGCGGCATCATACTGCTTGGCTCCATCCTGACTCTTGGCCAGTTCGTACCAAACCAGAGGCTCCTGTGGACGCGCCGTTGTGGCCTGCTGTGCCAACTGTACCGCAGAGGTAAAGTTGCCTGCATCGCGCGCTGCGCGAATCTGCTTGATGAGATTGTTGATGTTTTTAACGGTTTGATTTGCACTTTGCACCGCTGCATTCTTTGCACGGTACGCCAGGATTTGTTTCCGTGCATCGGGCGGCAGTCTGTCGATAAACTCCTGCCGGGAAAGATCAAAATCAACCTCTGTGTCGGTGCCGGAGGCCAAAGTAACCTTATCCTGATAATCGACAATATTGGGCAATTTACTCTTGCCCGGAACAGCTGCTACTTGGTTTGCAGGGCCTTTGCGCTGCAGCATGACCGTATATACGCCGGGAGGAATGTTTGCCCCGGAATAATCTCCATTGGCATCGGTGGCAAACGTATAGTCCGCAGCGGCACCGGTTTTGGAGACGATAATCGTCGCATCCGGGATCGCAGCACTCAACGGATCCTGCGCATGGCCATGAATTTTTGCGGGAACAACCGGGGCTGCAGGCTTCTTGTCTGCCGACCACAACGGAGTTGCCGCAGCAAGAAACACCACGGACCAGAGTACTTTATTCATATCGCTTTCTCCCCTAATTTTTTGCTGAGTTCCCTGCTGCTTACTGCCGGAACGTTGAAGACGTACCCATTATATGTCTCGGTTCCGTGTCTTGACGATGATAATTCTACGGTCTGGCATATGGGATGGGGTCGGGCAGGCCTGCCTCGGCAAAGGCGCGCAGGCGCAGAGCGCAACTTTCGCATTTGCCGCAGGCGGCTGCTTGCTCCGCATAGCAGGACCAGGTTGCAGCGAAGGGAGCGCCCAACTCCACGCCCAGGCGAACGATCTGACTTTTTTTCAGCGCAATCAGCGGCGTGACTACAGCGATGTTTCCATCGCGCGTACCGGTGCGAATCAGCTGCTGAAAGGCTTGATAGTAGGCGGGCCGACAATCCGGGTAGCCGGAGCTATCCTGCTCCACCGCGCCGATGAAGATTTTTTCAGCGCCGACGACCTCTGCCCAACTGACGGCGGCAGCAAGAAAATGTGCGTTGCGAAAGGGGACGTAGGTGACGGGAATCTGCGCGCCAATCTCGGCTGCCGCTGGGGCGTCCGGAATAGCAATGGAAGCATCGGTGAGCGCCGAGCCGCCGATCTGACGGAAAAGATCCATACGCAGCGCAAGAAACTTCTGGATGCCGAGCGCCTCCGCAATCGCGCGCGCGCTTTGCAGTTCGCGCTGCTCCGTGCGCTGGCCGTAGCTGAAGTGCAGTGCAAAGACCTCATGCTCGCGTGCGGCCAGGGTGGCGCAGACGGCAGAATCCATGCCTCCAGAGAGGCAGACCACTGCGCGGGATTTATGAGACGCGGTCATCTGTGTGCGATCTGCTAGGTGCCATTTTCCTGTTTGTATTGTGCCTGTCCGCGCGGGATTGCTCAAATTGTGTGGGCGGGATGGGGCAGCTAGACGCCCTTGGTCTGCGGTTCCCAGATGAATTTGTGGATTTGCAGGCTTAGGCGCGCGGGCAATCCGTCGGCCAGCATCCAATCCACCAGAGACTGGGGATCGAGCATACAGTTGGCGGCATCGCGCGTGGCGGCAGGAGTCTTCAAAAATGCGGGCGAAAGTAAAATCTCTCCACAGCGTGCGGCTAGATCGTGTTGCTGTATAAACGCACGCGCGAATTCATAATCGGCGCGATTGGTAAGGACAAACTTCACTTCATCGCGTTGCGTCAGCGCATCCAGATTGGGCAGGTGAAAGCGAGCGCTCTCGCCGGAGCCTGGGCATTTGACATCCATGATCTTATGCACCGCCTTGGGCACGGCAGCGAGCGGGCGCTCGCCACTGGTCTCCATCAGCAACGTGTAGTTTTGCGTGAGCAGACGCTCTATCAACGGCAGCAGTTCGCGCTCTTGCAGCATGGGTTCGCCGCCGGTGAACTCAATCAATCGCACGGGAGCCAGAGCGGCAATCGCTGTTTCCACTTCCAGCTGCGTGTAAGCTTTGCCGCCGGTAAAAGTGTATTCGGAGTCGCACCAGGAACAGCGCAAATTGCAGCCCGCCAAGCGCACAAAGATGCACGGCAGTCCGGCGAAGCTCGACTCACCCTGCACGGATTTATACAGTTCAATCAGGCGCACGGAGCTACTCGTAATAGGTGGCAGTGGTGGAACTGGTTTCAAAGATGGTGCAATCCTTGACACTGACGCGACCGTCTGTCATCTCGCGGAGTTGACGGTTGGTTTCGTCAAAGAAGTAACGCGCCAGGTTTTCCGCAGACGGATTGATCGTGGTGAAGGGTTCCAGATCATTGATCATCTGGTGATCGAGATATTCGATCACAGGACGCATCACCAGCTTCAACTGCTTAAAGTCCAGCAGCAGGCCGGCAGCGTCCAGTTCTTTTCCACGCAGCGTGACACGAACAACGTAGTTGTGCCCGTGTGGATTTTCACATTTTCCGCGGTAGTTGCGGAGGTAGTGGCCAGAGGAAAACTCGGCCTCCACGGTAACTTCGTACATGCAATCCCCTTGCAGCCGCGTTAGAAGCGGCCCCTGTATCCATTGTACCCAGTTGGGATGGCTGCGGTTTTTTTCGTGTTGGGTTAACCCCGATGCGACGGAGTTGAGTCGCCATGCCTGCGCCGCTCATGGCGTCGGCTGGCCTGCTCAAATAGATCGGTAACCGTGCCGACCAGCGCCGTAATGGCCGCGCCAAGAAAGAAGAGGATGGCCAGAATTCTCCACGTGGCGGCTTCGCCCGGCATGCCAGGATCGGGCGTGCGCTGGAAGAGAAAAAAGCCTGTGAAGATGAGGGAAAAGAGCAGCAAGGCTCCGGCGAGGACATAAAAATTTTTAGACATGGAAGCCTCCACGGCACCGGCTCTTCTAGTTTAGTCCCGCTGGGTGGATGGATTGGGACAGCGCTGCTTTTGCGCAGCGCCACTTGTCTCAGCGGCCTGTTGCGTTCGAGACGCGCTCTGCAGAAAAAAATTCCTCCACATCGCGGATGTGCTGCGTGATGCGATACGGCGGCAGACTCTCCATGAAGATACGACCGTAGCGTTGGCGGTGCAGGCGCGGGTCCAGCATCACCAGCACGCCGCGGTCGTGCAGGGAGCGGATGAGACGGCCAAAGCCCTGCTTGAGCGTGAGCACGGCGCTGGGAATTTGATATTCAGCGAAGGGGCTGCCGCCGTTGGCTTCAATGGCCTGCATGCGCGCAGCCACGACCGGGTCACTGGGCACCGCGAAGGGCAACCGATCAATAATGACGCAGCTTAACTGCTCGCCTTGTACATCCACACCTTGCCAGAAGGAAGACGTGCCGAAGAGCACGGCATTGGGCGTGGAGCGAAATTGATCGAGCAATGCGCTGCGCGGCGCATCGCCCTGCAGGAGCAGCGGGAATCCAACTCGCGACAGCAATCGCTCATGCACTTCGCGCATCTGGCTGTAGCTGGTGAACAGGCAAAAAGCACGGCCTTGCGTGATCTCCAGAACCTCGCGGATTTTATCCACGGCAGCTTCGACAAAATTTGGCTCGCGCGGGTCAGGCATCTCTGGCGGCAAGTAAAGCAGCGCCTGTTCGCCGTAACGATAGTGTGAGGGCACGACCAGCTCGCGCGCGTTGGTGACGCCCAGCCTGCCGCGCAGATGTTCAAAGTTATCCTGAACGGTGAGCGTGGCCGAAGTGAGCACAACGGCGGGCACAGTTTCAAAAAGCTGCTCGGTCAACAAATCGGCAATGGCAATCGGCGTGGCTTGCAGCCAGATGTTGCGCACGCCTGTGCGCAGGCCACCCGCACTGCGTCGCTCGATCCAGAAGACGTAGCTGCGGTCGTTGGACTCGAGCAAAAAGACAAGCTGCCGCTGCAATTCTTGCGCGCGCTTTTTCAAGCCAGATGCTTCGTCCACGCCGCGTAGCCGGTCCAACTCGCCGGTCAGACGCTCCAGCATGTTGGTCACGCCCATGTATAGATCGCCGGAGTTTTCTAGAAACTCCTCACGATTGGGGAAGGGCATGCGTCCGTCGCCGCCGTTACCACGTGGTTCTGGCAGGGCAGAGAAAAATAATCGCGCCCGCTCGCGCAAGAGTTGCGCGGCGTCGGCCAATCCATTCGAGAGCGCTTGTTTGGCACGCAGCAGCAATTCCACATCGCGGGCCAACTCTTCAAAACGCAGATTGCCAACGCTGACGCCAAAGTAGCTGGAGGCAATGTCCTCCAACTCATGAGCTTCGTCAAAGATCACCGCTGCAGCTTCGGGCAGCACGGCGGCATCGGGTGCGCCCTGGGTTTGATGGCGCAGCGCCATGTCCGCAAAGAAGAGATGGTGATTGACGATGACGATGTCGCTCTCCATGGCGCGGCGACGCATTTGCGTAATGAAGCACGGCTCAAAGTTCGGACAGCTGGAGCCAAGGCAGGCCTCCGTGCGTGCATCCAAGCGTGGCCACAGCGGACTGTTTTCTGGCAGCGTGACCAGTTCGGCGCGATCACCGGTTGTGGTGGTCTGCTCCCAGGCGCGGATGGATTCGTATTGATCGACCATCTGCATTCCCGTCAAAATTGGCTGATCGCGCAGCGCGTAGAGCTTGTGCCGACAGAGATAATTTGCGCGGCCTTTCATGTAGGTCACGTTGAGCGGGCCAAGTAGCGACTCCAAAAACGGAATGTCTTTGAAGAAAATCTGCTCCTGCAAATTGCGCGTGCCGGTGGAGACGATAACGCGCTGGCCCATGCGCAGCGCGGGCAGTAGATAGGCCAGCGTCTTGCCTGTTCCGGTTCCGGCTTCGACGATCAGGTGGCGTTTTTCGGTCAGGGCGCGTTCCACGGCGCGAGCCATCTCCAATTGTCCGGGGCGATATTCATAGGGAAGACCGGAATTGGACAGCAGCCCACCGGGTGCAAAAAAATTTTGCAGTGTGGGCAAAGCAGCGGGCGTGGAGGCATCGTAATTCACAAAAAAATCGCGCGGAGCGGGTTTTGCAGCGCTGGTTCCTATAATAGAGAAGTAGAGTCCAAATCATCGCACACGAAGGCCAATCTTATATATGCGCACAGCCGCCCGGAAACAATCCGCACGCAAAAAATCTCCGGCTGGCCGTCCGGCCTTGCGTGGAGCGCCCCAGGGCACAGAAGAGAACACGCTGCCGGGCATCGCCATTGTGGGCCGACCCAACGTTGGCAAATCGACATTGTTCAACCGGCTGACGCGCACGCGCCGCTCCATTGTCGGCGATGAGCCGGGCATTACGCGCGACCGCATCTACGGCATGGTGGAGTGGCAGGGCCGCCGCGCGCGTCTGATTGACACCGGCGGCGTGGTGCCGACGGATGCCGCGCTGATTCCCGCAGAGATTTTTCGCCAGGCGCAGGTGGCGCTCAGCGAGGCGCAGGCGATCGTGATGGTGGTGGATGGTCGCACGGAGCTGGCCGCGCCGGACATTGACCTGGCACGCTTGCTGCAACGCAGCGGCAAGCCGGTTTTTGTGGCCGTCAATAAAATGGAGACCGACGCATTGCAGGCGCAGGCGGAAAATCTCCGCTCGCTGGGCTTTCGGCACATGCTGCCCGTCTCTGCCGAGCACGGCTTGGGCATTGCGGAGTTGATGGAAGCCGTGTTTGCCGTGCTGCCGCAGACGGAGCCAGAGAGCGAAGCTGATGCCAACGCATGGAGCGAGCCAGAAGAAGATGCCGAGGCGCCCGTGCGGCCGTCGCCCATGCAGCATGAGGTGAAGGTGGCCATTATTGGCAGGCCCAACGTGGGCAAGAGCACGATGCTCAACGCGCTAACGGGCAGCGAGCGCGCCATTGTTTCTCCCATCGCCGGCACCACGCGTGACGCCGTGGATGCCGTGGTCACGCACAACGCGATGGATTTCCGCTTCATCGATACGGCGGGCATTCGGCGCAAAGGCAAGACCACGCTGATGGCTGAGAAGCTCTCGGTGGTGATGGCACGCAAACATCTGGAAGCAGCAGATGTGGCGCTTTTAATGATTGACGCCACCGAAGGCGTGACCGCGCTCGATGCAACGATTGGCGGTTACGCGCATGAGAGCGGGCGCTCCGTGATTGTCGTCATCAACAAATGGGATTTGGTGACCACGGGCCGCACGGATGGCAAGCCCCCCGCTGACCGCGCGATCTATGAGGAGCAGGCGCGGCACGCGCTGAAGTTTTTGGGCTATGCGCCCATGCTGTTTCTCTCTGCCGCAGAGGGCCAGCAGACGGTCCGTGTGTTTGAGGCCGTGCGCCGTGTGGCTGCCGAGCGTCGCAAGCGCATCTCCACCGCAGAGATGAACCGCTTTCTGGAGCGCGTGGACTTTGAGCGCGCCGGACTGCCCTCATCCAAGCAGATGCGCATTCTTTATATGACGCAGGCCGCCGTGGCTCCGCCCATGTTTGTGCTGTTTACGGACCGGGATGTGAAGCTGCACTTTTCTTATGAGCGATTTTTAGAGAACCAGATTCGCGCGGCCTTTGGTTTTAGCGGCACGCCGGTTCGCTTTAAGATTCGCGCACGCCAGCAGCGGTCCAAGCGATAAACCTTGACGAGAAATGCGGGGGGAACGAGAGTAGCAAGGCGTTCCAAGTAAACACCCTTGCTATTTTTTAAGGTACAAGCGATATCCAGAATATTCGGCGGAGCCATTTTTCAGGGACATTCCGCTGTCCAGTATTGTTCGCTCGATCGCCCTTGGATCGATCCCCTCTGCGTGGAGAATCGACGCATGATAGTCAATCAAAAGAGTTCGGATTCTTCCGCTTTGAAGAAGCGGCTGTAGCGATGCCACGACTTCACTCTCATAACCTTCAACGTCAATTTTTACAAATGCAAAGGAACTATGGCTGCCAAGGATTTCTAGCGGGTCGGCAAAGGCCGCCGTCTCAATCCGTCGGTAGAGCCGCGGCTTCCTAAAAATGCTGGATGCTCCAGTGTTGAGCGAAGGATAAAGATTAAGCTGGCAATGCTCACCTTTGACGCCGCCAAGAGCAGCATTCAATACGGTTCCAGTTGTTCCATTCAGCCCAAAATTGATCCGGATAATGTCACATAAACGCGATTGAGGCTCGACCGCCGCAACATATCCAGATGGGCCAACAATCGATGCAGCAAGAACGCTGAAGTAGCCTTCATTTGCACCCACGTCCAGAAAACTTTCCTTCTGGGTAAGATGTTCGCGGATCATCTCTTCCGTTTCTGCTTCGTAACGACGAGTCTTGACTAGACTGCATCCAAGATTGCTCAGTGGGTCTACATAATATTTCAGGCCAGACGAGGCTTCGACGATCGTACGCCTTTCCGATGCCAGCAAGTTTGCAACAAAAGCGCCGACAACCATGGGCCGAACCCGTGTGGTCCAACGGTATTGCTCATATGTTCGCTGAGCTGATTCGATCCCCACTTGTTTACCCCTTCTTGGGTTCAGATGTAGGTACTAAGGAAGTATAGGGATAAAACAAAAAAATCGCATCGTGTTTTTCGATGATGGGTGCTGAGGGCCGAATCATCTTGGAAACAGAAATTCTGCCTGTTCGCATTGCCACCACGCATCAAATTCTGCCAGGGCGTGTTCGCATTGCAGACGGTGGCGTTCTTTTTTGTCGCGGATTTTGCGGCGTGTCTCTTCGTCGAGCGGCTCCAACAGGTCAAAGGTGATGTTGGCCGGTTGAAAGCGCGCTGGATCGGCGTGCGTGATGTAGTGCATCAGCGAGCCGAGGGCGCTGGCGCGCGGCAAGGGTGCTGGCTCACGCCCGTGGGCCAGTGCGGCGGCAAAGATGCCCGCAGCCATGCCGCTGGCCATCGACTCGGTGTAGCCTTCGACGCCGGAGATTTGCCCGGCAAAGAGAATCGTAGGATGCGCGCGCAGTTGCAGCGTGGGCGTGAGCAGGCGCGGCGCGTTGATGTAGGTGTTGCGGTGGATCTGCCCGTAGCGCAAAAACTTTGCATTCTCCAAGCCGGGGATGAGGCGCAGCACGCGGGCCTGCGCTCCATATTGCATGTGATTTTGGAAGCCCACGAGGTTGTAGGCGTCGGCGCGCAGATTCTCACTGCGCAACTGCACCACGGCGTGCGGAGTTTTTCCGGTGCGCGGATCGCGCAGGCCCACGGGCTTCATGGGGCCAAAGCGCAGCGTGTCCCGCCCGCGACGCGCCAGCTCCTCAATGGGCAGGCAGCCTTCAAAATAATTCAGCTTTTCCCATTCGCGCTGCAGGGCCGGTTCGGCAGCGAGCAATGCGTCGAGGAAGCGCTCATACTCCTCGCGCGTCATGGGGCAGTTGATGTAGTCGGCGGTTCCCTTGTCCCAACGCGCGGCCATGTAGGCGCGTTCCATGTTGATGGAGTCGGCTTCAACGATGGGACTGATCGAGTCATAAAACGCCAGATGATCGCTGCCGGTAAGCGCGGCGATGGACTGCGAAAGCGCGAGCGAAGTGAGCGGGCCAGTGGCGATGACGGTGATGCCGTTGTCAGGATCGAGCGCGGTGACCTCTTCGCGGCGAACGGTGATGCGTGGCTCGGCGGCGATGGCCACAGCCACGCGGCGGGAAAACTCCGCGCGATCGACGGCCAAAGCGTGGCCAGCCGGCACGGCGCTGGCATCTGCGGCAGCGAGCAAGAAGGAGCCTGCCCGGCGCATCTCCTGCTTCAGCAGCCACGGCGCTGTATTTTCGCTTTCTGACTTGAGGGAGTTGGAGCAGACCAGTTCGGCGAAGTCTGCGGTCTGGTGGGCCTCTGTGGAGCGGTGCGGGCGCATCTCGTACAGATCGACCGTGCAGCCGCGCCGCGCGGCCTGCAAAGCGGCCTCTGGCCCGGCCAAGCCAGCGCCGAGCACGGTGATTTTTGGCGCTGCATTTGGAATTAAGGCCATATCGCATTATCATCTTCGCGGAGAGCAAGCGTAAAGCCGACGGGTTGCCAACGGCCTGCGCCGTGTGTTGCGCTATGGGAATGCTGCTATATAGCTTCGGCCTGTTGCTTGCGCTGTTGGTTACCGCGCCGTACTGGTTGCTGCACATGCTCTTCTACGGCAAATACCGCGAAGGGCTGGGCGAGCGCCTGGGGCAGGTGCCAGAGCGCGTCACCGCAGCGGTGCATGGACGCAGAGTCGTATGGCTGCACGCTGTCTCTGTGGGAGAGCTGATCGCCATCAGCGGCGTGGCGCAGCGCTTGCAGCAAACGCATCCCGACCTGGACATCGTTGTCTCCACCACCACGCGCACCAGTCAACGACTGGCCCGCGCCCGCTTTGGCGATGAGCATGTCTTTTATTTCCCGCTGGACTTCGCCTGGATCGTTCGGCGCTATCTGCGCGCGTTGCAGCCTGCGTTGCTGGTGCTGGCGGAAACAGAATTGTGGCCGCGCCTGCTGCGGGAGAGCGCTCTGGCAGGAACCAAAATCGTCTTGGTCAATGGAAGAATCTCGGATCGCTCGCTGCCGCACTATCAAGCGTTGCGTCGTTTGTGGCGGCCATTTTTAGAATCGTTGACGCATGTGCTGGCACAGAGTGAAGAGGATGCAGAGCGCTTTGCCGCCATTGGCGTACGCAAGGATTGCATTACGGTTAGCGGCAATTTGAAATATGACGTGCGCGTGCCCAGCGAGAGCACGTTGCCGCGTGCGCTGCGCGCAGCCATCCCTGCGGGAGCGCAGGTAATTGTGGCTGGCAGCACGCTGGACAAAGAAGAGGCGATGCTCGTCGACGCCTTCGTGCGTGAGTTGCGCGAGTTGCCCTATTTGGTGCTGGTGCTGGCACCACGCCATCCCGAACGGTTTGCTGTCGTGGCAGCACTGCTGACGCAGCGCGGTCTCCCGTGGGTGCGTCGCACACTGTGGGCGCATACGCCCGCGCACATTGCTCCGGGCAGCGTGGTGTTGCTGGATTCGATTGGCGAACTGGCGGGCGTGTACGCGCTGGCTTCGGTTGCGTTTGTCGGCGGCAGCCTGGTACCCGCAGGCGGACACAATCCTCTGGAACCAGCGCAATTTGGTGTGCCGATTTTGACGGGAACGCATACGCAAAACTTTCGCAGTATTATGAGCGCATTTCTGATGGAAGACGCCATCGCCGTGACCACCCCGCAGGATTTGCAAGCAACACTGCATCGACTCTTGACCAGCCCCGAGGCTGCCGCGATGGGCCAGCGCGCTTACACCGTCTTTGAGCA
>JAJZMO010000336.1 GCA_021798235.1 Acidobacteriota bacterium
TGTGGAATCTCGCCTTGGTGCTCCATGTAGCCATCAAAGATGGAGTTCATCACGATGGTGCCGCGCGTCTCCGTCAACATCTCGCTGCGCAGGCCAATCAGTCCGCGACTGGGAATGCGGAAGACCAAACGCACGCGGCCATAGCCGTGATTGCTCATGCGCACCATCTCAGCCTTGCGCGGGCCAAGCCGCTCCATCACCACGCCGACAAAATTTTCTGGAATGTCGATGGTCAACTGCTCGACCGGCTCCATCAGCTTGCCGTCAACGCGGCGTGTGACGATCTCCGGGCGGCCCACCATCAGCTCATAGCCTTCGCGGCGCATCATTTCGATGAGAATCGCCAGCTGCAGCTCGCCGCGGCCCAGCACCTTAAAGCTGTCCGCGCTGCCCGTCTCCTCCACGCGAATGGAGACGTTGGTCAGCAATTCTTTGTCCAGCCGATCGCGCAGATTGCGCGAGGTGACGTACTGGCCCTCGCGTCCGGCAAAGGGCGAGTTGTTCACGGAAAACTGCATGGCAATCGTCGGCTCATCAATGCTGATCGGCGGCAACGGAGAGGGATTCTCCAAGCTGGTGATCGTCTCGCCAATCGTGATGCCAGCGACTCCAGCCACGGCGACAATGTCGCCAATTTCCGTGGCTTCAATATCCGTGCGCTTCAGACCATTGAAGCTGAAGAGCTTGGTGACCTTCGTCTTCTCGATGGCACCATTGCGCTTGGAGATGGCGACTTCGTCGCCGGTGCGCAGCGTGCCGTTAAAGACGCGCGCAATGGCCAGACGACCCAGGTAATCGGAGTAATCCAGATTGGTCACCTGCACCTGCAGCGGCGCAGTGGCATCGCCCTTGGCGGGAGGAATTGTCTCAATGATTTTGTGGAAGAGCGGCAGCAGATCCGTGCCCGGCGTCTTCAAGTCCAGCGTCGCTGTGCCTTGCTTGGCATTGGTGTAGACGACGGGGAAGTCCAGTTGATCCTCGTGCGCATCCAAGTCAATGAACAGATCGTAGACCTCGTTGAGCACCTCTTGCGGGCGGGCGTCGGGGCGATCAATCTTGTTCATCACCAGAATCGGCGGCAGCTTGGCTTCCAGCGCCTTCGAGAGCACGTAGCGCGTCTGCGGCAACGGGCCTTCGCTGGCATCCACCAGCAGCATGACGCCATCGACCATCTTGAGAGCACGCTCGACTTCACCGCCAAAATCGGCGTGGCCGGGCGTGTCCACGATGTTGATCTTCGTGTCCTCAAAGATGACGGCCGTATTCTTGGCCAGAATCGTAATGCCGCGCTCGCGTTCGAGGTCGTTGGAGTCCATCACGCGATCGACAACCGCTTCATTGGAGCGGAAGGTGCCGCTCTGGCGTAGCAAGGCGTCCACGAGCGTGGTCTTGCCGTGGTCCACGTGGGCGATAATGGCGATGTTGCGAATGACGCGAGACACGATGCGTTCGTTTCCTATCGTTACTTAGATTTTTCAATTGTGATTCTGGAAGTGGGTTGCACGCCACCGCAGCGGGAGCGGGGCTGTCCGAAGCACAGCTCTTAGTTTACCGCAGAACACGATCTGCTGCTGTTGCGATGGACCTTGCCTCACAATTGCAACTGCTTCCCTTAGCGAATCAGTTCTTCCACGGGCATAATTCCTTTGCCTACCTTGCGCAGACCAAAGAAGACAGCGATCTCGGGAGCCACGTAACGGGTGGTCCAAACCAGAAAGAGAACAATGGGCAGAATGTGCCCCCAGTACCATGGGTGAACAACCAGCAAGAAGCCCGGCGCGGTGACTGCAACCGTGCCGAGCATGACAAATCCCCACGGCGTGTCGCGGACATCGCCGAAGAGACTGTCCGAGATCAGAAACGTAAAGAAAAACAGTACAGGCATCAAAACGATCACCCCGGCCCAACCAAACTCCCGGTAAGCGTCGCCGACCGGAGCAAAGGCGGCCTGCGTAGTCATATCTTCATCGCCAACCAATCCGGTTTCACGGCCATAGTAGTTGCCAAGAAACATGCTGGGGCGACTGGGCCAGAGTGCATGCGGGATGACGGAAGCAAAGCCGAGAATCAATGGCATCGGCCCAAGCGGAGTGGAGTGCTCGGTAATGTTGATCAAAGCGTCATCGGCACAAATAAGGGATTCCCGGTCGATGAGGCCATGGGGATGGTCGTAACACAACATGACCTGATTGACTTCCTCCCCCTTCACCTGCCGCTCCCGGTACCAGCGATACATGGCGGGAAAGGTATTAGGATCCCGCAGCGCATTGTAAGTAGCCTGCAAGGTCAAACCCAGCGTGCGCTGGCGGGTGAACGAGCGAGCATACTGCGCCCATGGGAACAGAAAGCCAATCGCAAAAACACACCAAATGATAATCCAAACCACCTGAATGGCCCGGAAGCGGTAGCGCAAGCCGGCGCAGACCAGAAAATACGAAAAGAGTGGCGTGTACATGCCTTGCTTGGATGCAGCCGCAAAGCCAATGCCCCCCGTATAAATCATGGCTAACACCACCACCCAGTTCATGCTCCTAGTGCCATGGCTGGTCACGATGGTGTAGTACGTGCCCAAAATGATGGTCAGCGGGATGAAGCCGTTCAACTGATTCAGCGCCGCCCAGATCGAGCCATTGACGACAGTTCCCTCGGAGTTAATTCCATAATTCGAAATCAAAACTTGAAGGATGATACCCAATGCAATCATGCCGCCGGCGGTGTTGCGCAGGTTTTCTGTATCCCGTGGAGAAAACCGCACCAGGGGCTGCTTGGATACAAATCTGCGGCTGAGCCATGCGGCAATGAGAATCCCAAAGTCCGCCAGCGCCGTAGCCGTGATCGTCAGCAAGGGCTGGCTGAAGTTTTTGTTGGTGGGTTCGAAGGTAAAAATTTTGGTGTAGATCAGCGTAATGTACGTGCTGAGCGATAAAAAGCAAATGAAAACGCCGCTTAGGGAAGACAGGCCGCCCACCACATTGAACGCCATGGCGGAAAACATCATCGCCATGCAGGCAATGGCGGCGAAGAGCGGATCGGTTCCGTTCAGGATTTGGGCGTAGAGCGTCAGCACCAGAACTATCAGCACGTATTGCATGTTCAGGTGAATTGGAAAAGGCAGACGCATGGCCGTGCTGCCGAGTATACCAACCCCAACCCCACACATAGGTGCGAAAATAGAAGATTCTGGAAGCCTGAATCCATGTTGCAACTGACCGGCGCGGGCAAGCGGTTCGGCCCGAAACTACTTTTCGAAAACGTGAACTGGCAGCTTGTGCCCACGGAACGCACCGGCCTGGTCGGCGGCAATGGCACGGGCAAATCCACGCTGCTGCGCATTTTGGCCGGGCTGGAAGAGCTGGACTATGGCACGCTGGAACGGGCCAGCGGCATGACCCTCGGCTACCTGCCGCAGGATGGGCTGCAACTCTGCGGGCGCACAGTATTTGAAGAATGCTTGAGCGTCTTTGCTGCCACGCGCGCCTTGCAGCAGCAGATGGAAGCCTTGAGCGCGCAGTTGGCCGACAGGGATCCCAACAGCGCAGAGTATACGCAGGCAGCACACGACTTGGAGCGCGTACAGACGCAGTTTGCCGCGCAGGACGGCTATACGCTGGAGGCGCAGGTGGGCACAGTGCTCACCGGCCTAGGCTTCTCCAAGCAAGATTGGGCGCGCCGCACCGAAGAATTTTCCGGCGGCTGGCAGATGCGCATCGCTCTGGCCAAGCTGTTGCTGCAAAAGCCCACACTGCTGCTGCTGGACGAACCAACGAACCACCTCGACCTGGAAGCCCGCAATTGGCTGGAAGAGTATCTGGCCGCGTATCCGCACGCGTTTGTGTTGATCTCGCACGACCGTTACTTTCTGGACGTAACGGTGCGCAAGACGGTGGAGATTTGGAATCGCGGGCTGCATGTGTACAGCGGCAATTACGAAAAATATCTCCAGCAGAAGGCCGAGCGCCGGGCGCAGCTGGAGGCCAGCTATCGCAACCAGCGGGAGCGCATTGAACATTTGGAGGCCTTCATCACGCGCTTTCGCGCGCAGGCCACCAAGGCCCGGCAAGTACAAAGCCGCATCAAGGAACTGGAGCGCATCGAACGCATCGAACTGCCGCCGGAGGAGCCGGTGGTGCATTTCGAATTTCCGCAGCCACCGCCCAGCGGGCGCACGGTGATCGAGGCGCAGAATCTGGGGAAGAGCTACGGAGACACCGCCGTATTTTCCGGTTGCAACTTTACGATTGAGCGCGGGGACCGCGTGGCGCTGGTGGGGCCAAATGGCGCGGGCAAATCCACGCTGTTGAACCTGCTGGCTGGCCACCTGGAGCCGTCGGCAGGCGCGGTGCGGCTGGGACACAATGTGGCGCTAAGCCATTTTGCGCAGGATCAGTACAAGACGCTGGACCCGCAGGCGCGAATGCTCGACGACCTGTCTGCGGCAGCCACGCGCGTTCCTGTAGTGCAGTTGCGCACGCTGCTCGGCTGCTTTCTTTTTTCCGGCGACGATGTATGGAAGCCGCTCGGCGTGCTCTCCGGCGGTGAGCGCAATCGCTACGCGCTGGCGCGGCTGCTGGTCAGCCCGGCGAATCTGTTGCTGCTCGACGAGCCGACGAACCACTTGGACCTGCGCGCCAAGGATGTACTGCTGGAGGCGATGCGGAATTTTTCTGGCACGATCGTCTTTGTCTCGCATGACAGGCTGTTTTTAAATGAGCTGGCCACGCGCGTCTTTGAGGTGCGCGATCACGCGCTGCGCATCTACCCCGGCAATTACGAGGAGTATCTGCGGCAAGCCCAGCCCGAGCGCGCAGCGGAACGGAAGCCGGAGCGCGCACCCGCCCTGGCCGCAACGCCCTCGAAGGCCTCGGCGGCACCGTCAGTAGGCGCGGCTACCTCCGCGCTGGAAGCCGGGCCACCGGCATCGTCTGTGCCCAAGCGCATGAATCCGATCAAACTGCGGCAGATGGAGAGCCGCTGCGCGGAATTGGAGGAAGAGGAGATTCCCCGTCTGGAATCTGCGCTGGCCATCGCCGAGCAGGCGCTGACCGCATTCATCTCCGCCGAACAGACGCAACTGCACCTACGGCAGGCGGAGCAGTTGCGCAACGAACACGCCGCAGCACTGGCGGAATGGGAATCTTTGATCGTGCTGCTGGAAGAACAGGCCGCGCTCCCATAAAATCAAATGGAAGCTTTGGGCAAGGAATGGCATGGCCTGCGCAGCCGCTGATTCTGGCAAGCCGAGCGGCAACTCTGTACCTGCGCGCAACGAATCGACAAGTCTGCAATTGGGAATCGAGGGCGAATGGAACCTCTGTGGAAGCCGGAGAGCTGGTCGGAACGGCTGGCCGAAGTTCAGGAACAGAATGGCGCGCGCAAAGAAGCGCCACTACGCCGCGACGTGCGTTCGCTGGGAATTCTTCTCGGCAGAGTGCTGCGCGAACAGGTCGGAGAGCCGCTCTACCGCGCGGTGGAAGACCTGCGCCGCCAAACGCTGGAAGGCCGACAGGCACATCTGCGCAAGGATCGCGCCACGGCTGAGGCTCTGCTCCAACAGGCGTTGCAGCAGGTGCAGAACCTGGACGTTCGCTTTGCGGATCAGCTGACGCGCGCCTTTGGCTTTTACTTCGAACTCATCAATCTGGCCGAGACCAACCATCGCAAGCGCCGCCGCAAGGCCCATCTATTGGCCGGCGGCAAGCGCGGCCCGCAGCCCGGCGAGATTCGTGGCACGCTGCGCCGGTTGCATACGGCTGGCATCACTGCGGACGAGGCCCTGGAATTTCTGCGCCAGATTCGCATCACACCCGTCTTTACCGCGCATCCCACGGAGGTGGCGCGCCGCTCCGTGCTCTTCAAGCGTCGTCGCATCGGCGAATTGCTGGAGCAACTGGATCGCATTCCGCTCTCAGACCCGGAGCTGGCCTCGCTGGAGCGAGCCATTCAAGGCGAGATCACCGCGCTGTGGCAGACCGACGAGGTGCGCAATCGCAAGCCCTCTGTTTATGACGAAGTGAAGATGGGTCTGGACTACTACGAGATCGCCATCTTCCAAACGCTGCCGCAATTGTTTCAAGAGGTCGCCGACGCCTTCAACGAAGAGTACGGGCTGTCGCTGGAGGCGATCGACCTGCCACAGTTCGTCACCTTTGGTTCTTGGATTGGCGGCGACCGCGACGGCAACCCCAACGTGACGCCCGCGGTGACGCGCAAGGCGCTGGCCATGGCTGCCGCCAAGCTGCGCGACCACTACTGCGCGCGTGTGCAGTTGATCTTTGATCTACTGACCAGCTCCAGCGAGCGGGTGCCGTTAAGCGATGCCCTGCTGAACCGGCTGGAACAGTACACGCGCCTGCGCGCCCACAGTGGACGCGACTTTGGCGAGCGCTACTCCACCGAGCTGTACCGGCGTTTTGTGCATTGCATGCTGGAGCGTCTGGATTCAGCGCGCGCCGCCGTGCAGGCCGAGCAGGCCATTTGCGCGGCGCTGCCGCCCTACACATCCGCCGCTGAGTTTCAGGAAGATTTGGAGCTGTTGCGTGAAAGCCTAGCCAGCCACGCCGGTGTGCGCCTGGCGCGGATGCTGGTCGATCCGCTGTTGCTGGAAGTGCGCACCTTTGGCCTGCACCTGCACACGCTGGACGTGCGCCAGCATGCCAAGCTGCACACCCGCGCGCTGACGGAGATGCAGACCTGGCCATCGCCGACGGCAGACCCGGCGGCCTTTGCGCAGCCTTTGTCGCCGGAGACGCAGGATGTGCTGGCGACATTCCGCGCCGTGGCGAATTTGCAAACGACGGTGTCGGGAGCGGCGCTGCAACAGTACGTGATCAGCGGCGCAGGCAGCGTGGACGATGTGCTGCACGTGCTGCAACTGGCGCGTAGCCAGGGCGTGAAGTGCGCGGCCAGCGAAACCAGCCGTGGCATCATGCCCGTGCCGCTCTATGAGTCGATTGAAGACCTGCGCAATGCGGCGGAGGTTTCGCGCAAGCTGTGGACGCTGGAATCGTATCAGCCGCTACTGAACTCCTGGGGCCGCAGGCAAGAGGTGATGCTGGGCTACTCCGACTCCAACAAAGATGGCGGCATGGTGACCAGCACGTGGGAAATCTTCAAGGCCCATCGCGGGCTGCATCAAGTGGCGCGAGAGTGCGATATTCATTTGCGCCTCTTCCACGGACGCGGCGGCACGGTAGGACGCGGCGGAGGCCCAACGCATCGCTCCATCTACGCGCAGCCGATGGATGCCTTCACCGGCGAACTGCGCCTGACGGAACAGGGCGAAGTGCTGCACTGGAAGTATTCGGATCTGGTGCTGGCCGAACGCAATTTGGAGCTGATGCTGGCCGCATCGCTGGATGCGCTGGCCCGCCCGGAGGCGCGGCGGCCCGATGGCCATCGCACCGGCGTGATGCGCGACGGATGGGAAGAGGCCTTCGATACGATGTCGGCGGTCTCCTACGCGTTTTATCGCAAGAACATTCCCGAGGACCCGGCGGTATTGCAGTACTTTGCCGAGGCCACGCCGGTCAATGAGTTAGAAAGCGCGCGCATTGGCTCGCGCCCCTCGCGCCGGTCGAGCAAGAACAGCTTTGGCGATCTGCGCGCGATTCCCTGGGTCTTTGGCTGGACGCAGAGCCGCCACATGGTTCCAGCCTGGTTTGGTGTGGGACACGCGCTGGAGTCGTATGCCAAGGATGCGACCTCGCTGGAGTTGCTGCGCGAGATGATGCGCGAGTTTCCGCTCTTCATCGATCTGATCCGCAACGTGGAGATGGCGCTGGCCAAGGCCGACCTGGGCATTGGACGCCTGTACGCATCGCTGGTGCAGGATGAGGCGGTGCGCACGAGCGTCTTTGGCCGCATTGAGGCGGAGCTGGAACGCACGCGGCAGATGGTGCTGGCCGTGACGGGACAGAAAACGCTGCTCGAATCGAATCCCGTGTTGGCGCGCTCCATCCAACTGCGCAATCCCTATGTGGATCCGATGAGTCTGATTCAGGTGGAGATGCTGCGCCGCAAGCGCGCCGGGGACACCAGTCCCGCAGTGCAACGCACGATTGCGGCAACGATCAGCGGCATTGCAGCGGGATTGCGCAGCACAGGGTAGTGCAGGAGTTCTGCCGGAGGAATTGCATTCGGGCTTCTCTGATTTTTTTCTACAACAGGCTTGCTAAGCAGCCACGGCGCGGGTTACCCTCGCCGTGCTGTTTCTTTTTGCTCCTCTTGCTTGCCTGCCTCAGGTTGCTCCCATTCCATTCGCTGGGGTAGTTTCAGGATATGGATCCGCTTTGTCATCGCTGTGGAGAGACCTTGGTGCGCGGCGCAGCGTTTTGCGCGCATTGCGGCTCGCCACAATTGCGCTATACCGCGCAGGAAATCGACTTTCTTCCCGGAGCCAATGGCGAAGCCAGCCCGGCACCGCAGGCACAATCCATGCAAGGCAGTGGCGTGCTTTGGAAGCCAGCCATTCGCATCGCGCTTTGGGTCTCCTTGGGCACGGGCGCACTCTCCGCAGTGTTGGCCGCGGCCAGCCTGCTTTGGATCGTTGGCGGTGCGGTTCTTGTTGTCGCGCTTTATCGCCGCTCCGTTCCCGGGGTTACGCTGCAACCCCGTCAGGGCGCGCGCATCGGGCTGTTGACGGGCACGATGACCGCCGCAGCTGCCATGGCTGGAAACACGCTGCTGCTGTTCACGCAACGTTTTGGCCTGCACCAAGGCAAGCTGCTGGATGCGACCCTGAACAGCGCGCTGCAACAGGCCTTGGCCCACGCAGCCTCCGGAGCCGAAGCTCAGGCACAGATGGCCTCCACTGTAAATTTTTTGCTTTCGCCCGAGGGGCGCGCCGGCATGGTTTTGCTGGGCATGGGCTTTATTGCCGTCGTGATTCTGCTGCTCTCCGTAATGGGCGGCGTTCTGGGAGCGCAAATGTATCGTAGCGGCGGAAAGCCGCAGCCCTCGGCGTAATTCAGGCGGAGTACAAAAGAAAAAATCTGTTTTCTGCCCACGCATTTCCAGGACGAACCCGTCAGGCTTGCTCCGCGCGCCGTTGGCTCGTATCATCAAGCAGGAATGAGCCCGTCTACGCATACACCCAGCCCGAATTCCACGCTGCGGGAAAAGGCACGCCTGTTGTCCGCCTCGGAAATTGAGCGGACGCTGGTCCGCCTGGCCCATGAGATCGTCGAGAAAAATAATGGCAGCGCCAACCTGGGTCTGGTTGGCATCAAGCGCCGTGGCGCTCCGCTGGCCCAACGACTGGCCAAGCTCATCGAAATCATTGAGAAGCGCCCGATTGACGTTGGCACGCTCGACATTGAGTTCTACCGCGACGACCTTTCCACGCGCAGCGCACGGCCCATTGTGCATGCCGGTTCCATCGGCTTGGACGTCACGGGACGCACCATCGTTCTGGTGGACGATGTGCTCTACACGGGCCGCACCGTGCGCGCAGCGCTCGATGCGCTCTTTGATCATGGGCGTCCGCAGCGCGTGCAGTTGCTGGTACTCGTCGATCGCGGGCACCGCGAACTCCCCATCGAAGCCACTTTTGTTGGCCGTACCGTACAAACCACGGACACAGAGATCATCGAAGTCCAACTGGAAGAAATTGACACCACGGAACAAGTGCTGCTGATCGAGCGCACTTAGACTTGAATCCACCGCGATCCTCTGCGGCCAGATTTTCTGCAAGCATGAAGAAGAAATCGGCATCGCTCCGCACCGCTCCGCCGCGCACGCAGCGCGCACGCGGAGCTTCTGCCAAAACGGGGCGCTCCACAGCGCCAACCGTGCCGCTGCCACTGCACAAGGCTCCCATTCATCCGGGATCGCTGCTCTCCATCTCGCAACTCACGGTCGAGGGTGTTGGCAAGATTCTGGCGCTGGCCAGCGATTTGGAATCCGCAGCCGTACGCAAGCGCGAACTGCGCCTGCACAAACGCCGCGTCTCGCTGCTCTTTTACGAATCCAGCACCCGCACCCGCACCTCCTTCGAGCTGGCCGCAAAGTCGCTGGGCGCAGACACCGTGCTGGTCAGTGCGCTCTCGTCCAGCATCGAAAAAGGCGAATCGCTCAAAGACACCGGCCTTACGCTGCGCGCGCTGGGGGCCGAGTGTATCATTCTGCGGCACCCTTCCTCCGGCGCGCCCTATCTGCTGGCACAGGCCACCGGGCTACCGATCTTGAATGCGGGCGACGGCATCCACGAGCATCCCTCGCAAGCGCTGCTCGACCTGCGCACGATTCTCTTTCGCTGCTTTGGCGCCAAGCAGGCACGCACCGTCACAGAAAAATCTTTGCGCGGCATGACCATTGCCATTGTCGGCGACATCTTTCACAGCCGCGTGGCGCGCTCCAACGCACTGCTGCTGCCCAAGCTTGGCGCGCGCGTACTCTTCTGCGGCCCGCAACCGCTTTTGCCGGAACACGCAGCCGACATCGGGCCGGGCGTTTCCCTGGAGCGCGACTTCGACCGCGCACTGCAGCAGGCCGATGTGGTGATGATGCTGCGCGTGCAACAGGAACGGTTGGCTGGGCTGCAACTCGACCTTGAAGAATACAGGCGTCGCTATCAACTGGATGGCGCGCGGCTGGCCGCACAAGCGCCCCGCGCACTGGTACTGCACCCGGGGCCGATCATTCGCGGCATGGAGATCACCAGCGAGGTTGCCGATGGCGCGCAGTCCGCGATTGAAGAACAGGTACATCACGGCCTGGCCATTCGCATGGCGCTGGTGACGCGCGCGTTGGAGACTCCGGCCGCATCCAACTCTGGCGCAGGAAAGAAGACCCGGCGATGAGCAACCTTCTAATTCGTGGCGGGCATTTAGTCGACCCCGCATCCAACCTCGACACACGCCGCGATCTGTTGCTCAACGCGGGCCGCGTGGCTGCCGTCGATGCACCCGGCAAACTCGACGCGCTGGCTGCGCGGGAGCAGGCGCAGATTCTCGACGCCAGGGGTCTCATCGTCGCCCCAGGCTTGGTGGACATTCACGTACACCTGCGCGAGCCGGGCCAAAGCCACAAAGAAACCATCGCCACAGGCACAGCGGCGGCGGCAGCGGGCGGCTTCACCAGTGTTTGCGCCATGCCCAACACCACGCCGGTCAACGACTCCGCCGAGATCACACGCTGGATGCAATCCCCAGATCGCGGTGCAGTGGTGCGCGTCTTCCCCATTGCCGCCGCTACGCGCGGCAGCCTGGGGGAAGCAATCCCAGAGTACGGCGCGCTCAAAGCCTCGGGCGCTGTCGCCGTCAGTGATGATGGCAAGCCGATTCTGCACGACGCCATCATGCACCAAGTGCTGGCCGCAGCGGCACGCGCAGGGCTGCCCGTGATTCAACATGCCGAAGACACGCGCCAGACGCAGGGAGCAACCATGAACGCCGGTGCCCTGGCTTTTCGGCTTGGCCTGCGCGGCATGCCTGCGGAGGCTGAAAGCAGCATCGTGGAACGCGACATTCAACTGCTGGCGGGCCTGCAAGACAGCCGCGCCCATCTGCACGTTGCCCACCTCTCGACGGCCAAGGCGCTGGAGGCGGTGCGCCGGGCCAAGCGCAATGGACTGCGCGTCACCTGCGAAGTCGCTCCGCATCACTTCGCGTTGACCGAGGAGGCCGTCGGCCAATACGACAGCCACGCACGCATGAATCCGCCGCTGCGCGTGCAGGCAGACCGCGAAGCGCTCATTCAAGGCTTGCTCGACGGCTCCGTCGATGCCATCGCCACGGATCACGCGCCGCACTGCGTCCACGAGAAGGAGCAGGAGTTTGAGCGCACACCCAATGGCATTCTCGGCCTGGAAACAGCGCTCGGACTCACCCTGCAAGTGCTGCATCAAAAGCATGCTCTATCGCTCAGCCGCGTGATCGCGCTGTTGAGCACGCAGCCCGCGCAGTTGCTGCACCTCACCGGGCGTGGCTCGCTGGCCGTGGGTTCCTTCGCCGATGTGGTGCTCTTCGATGCCACGGCACTGTGGACGTACCACGCTGCTGCATCCAAATCCAAATCGCGCAACACGCCCTTTGACGGATGGACGCTGCCCGGCAAAGTGCAGACAACACTCAGTGAAGGCCGCGTTGTCTATGCTGCTGCACAGAAGTAGGTTGCTGCCTGGGGCGCGCAAACAGTCGGGAAGCGCCGTTTTATAATCGTCCCCATGCCCGCTACGGACACCGCGCCCCACTTCACACCAGAGTCGCTCACCTTTCTGCGACAATTGGCGCGGAACAATCGCCGCGAATGGTTCACGCCGCGCAAGGCAGACTTTGAACGTCTGCTCAAAGATCCCCTGTACGCCGTGATTGAATCCATCAATGCGGCGATGCGCAGCTTCGCCCCACACCACATACAGTCGCCGCAAAAGTGCATGATGCGCATCTATCGGGATACGCGCTTCTCCGCCGACAAAACTCCCTACAAAAAACACATCGCCGCGTGGTGGGCGCACGCGGGCCTGCAGAAAACCTCCGGCGGCGGCTACTACATTCATCTTTCGCCCACGGAACTGGTCATCGCCGCAGGAGTCTACATGCCTGAGCGCGAACAATTGCTGGCCATTCGCACGCATCTGCTGACCCACCATGCGGAGCTGCGCCGCCGCCTGCAAAGTCGCACGTTGCGCGCGCTGATGAATGAATTCGATGGCCTGCGGCTGACGCGCGCACCCAAAGGCTTTCCCGCCGACCATCCTGCAATGGATTTGCTGCTCTGTCGGCAATGGGGCGTCGCGGCCACGCTGCCTGCAACCGTTGCGCTGAAGCCTACGCTGGTGCGCGAGATTGTCCGCCGCTTGCGCGCCGCCGCTCCCGTGGTCGATTTGCTGAATCAGCCGCTCATCGAAGGCTTGGCCGCACGCAAGCGCACGATGTTTTCGGTGCTGTAGCTGGCCGCAAAACCCGGTAAATCCCGGCAAAAATTGGCAAAAATTGACAAAACCCAAAGAAATCTTCAAAAAAGCTGTGGAAATGGCTGTTTTCCGGTTGACAAAGCCGCGCAAAAGCCGCAAGGTAAACGGCGTGGGGTTTCGCAGACCCGCATGGATGCTGGCGATTCAGTTCGCACGATGCCGCCATGCACACGCGGGTTTCTTTCAGAAATGGGAGGGCTTTTCTGAATGCGACCCTTCGAAATTTGCACCTGTGCGGACCGCAAGGACGCATCGAACATACTAGGAGGAAACACAACATGGCAGCAGGTATGACCAAAACGCAACTCGTCCGCCACATGGCCGAGAAGCTCGAACTCACCAACAAACAGGTCGCAGCATTTTTGGAGACTTTGGCGGAGACCGCCATCAAGGAAACCAAGAAAAATGGCGTATTCGTTGTTCCCGGACTGGGCCGTTTGGTCAAGGCCGAGCGCAAGGCACGCATGGGCCGCAACCCGCAGACCGGAGAGGCCATCAAGATCAAGGCCAAGACCGTCGTCAAGTTCCGCGTGGCCAAGAGCGCCAAAGATTCGATTGCTCCCCCCAAGAAGTAGTACATCTCCAGCGCATGCGCGCCCTCCGGCTCTCATGCGACCCACACCCAAACAGCGCAGGGAACGGTTCGGCACCGCTCCTGCGCTGTTGGTGTTTTTGAGGAATTTTTTGAATCTGCATCGAAGCAGCAGCGCCGCCAGACTACGTCGGATTCTGCCTGGGCAACAGCGCCCGCACCACCAGCGACAGACCAAACGATACCAACACGCCCTGCAACAGCAGCATGGTGTTATAGCGCCATGCCAGCGCGGCATAGGTGATCGCCATGCCCCAAACATAGGTTTCTGCGCTTATGGCTTGTCCCCAATGCGCCTGCGCCCCGCCTGCGGCGATCGGAGTGCGCAGCCGGGGTAGCCAGCGCGGTGCCAACTTTTGATAAGCGCGGTAGGCATCGCCTTGGGTCTGCACTAGGTGAGCCTCCTCTGCGCGGACGAGCAATCCATAGCGCACGGCCATGACGACCAACACAAAGGCCGCTCCACCCGGCGGCATCAAAATCACCAGCGCCAGCGTGTTCAGCAGACTGCCCAGATATAAAGGATTACGCACATACCGATACGGCCCATCGGCCACAATGCACTCACCGTGCAGTGCACCGTCCAACATCACGCTGCCGCCCAGGTACGCCGTGCCCCAGGTGCGCAGGGCCGCCGCCAACACCGCCAGCAAAATCGCCAGCGTGGTGACCGCCTGACTGGCTTGCTCCATGGGAAGCAGGCGCGTCTGCGCCAGCCAGCCCGAGAGCATCAGCCATGTGGACGCGGGATGGCGTCCGCCCAAGCGCTCCAGCGGTTCCCAAAAGCCCAGCACCACGGTGAGCACAGCCCACAGGACGCGATGGCGAAAAATAGACTGCGCAAATTTCATGAATGCCTCCGGAGCCATGGATGGATTGTAGTGGTTAAAGAGGCCATTGCCCTAGGGGTTCCGCGAAGGTTCTTCAGCCCGCGTGCCAATAGCCGTCGCGCTCGTGTACTTCGATGGAGACGCCGAAGACCCGCTCCAGATAGGCGCGCGTCAGCATCTCTGGCTTCGGCCCATCGGCAAAGATGCGCCCTTGCTGCATGAGAATCACGCGCTGCATCTCTGGCAGAATGTCGCCGAGATGATGCGTGACCATCACGATGCCCACGCCCGCGCGCGCCAGCAGGCGCAGCCGTTCGCAAAGCTCGCGCTGTGCAGC
>JAJZMO010000230.1 GCA_021798235.1 Acidobacteriota bacterium
TGAAGGAGAAGCGACCCGCTTTGTATCCACGCTCGCGCGACTCCGGCAGCATGGCGAAGAGGTCGCGGATGGCGGTGAAGACGCCGGTGTAGGTGGCTGGGTTCGAACGCGGCGTGCGGCCAATGGGAGACTGGTCAATCTGCACAGCCTTGTCGATTTGTTGCAGTCCATCGACGCGCGTGTGCGCCAGCGGTGCTTCTCGTGAGCGATAGAGCAGCTGCGCCAAAGCGCGATAGAGCGTGTTGTTGACCAGCGTGCTCTTGCCAGAACCGGAGACGCCGGTCACGGCCGTCATCACGCCCAGCGGAAAGCGCGCGGTGACGTTGCGCAGATTGTGCCCGCGCGCGCCCTGCACGGTGATCCACTGCTTGCCGGTTGGGCGCGGCGTGGAGCGGGGAACTGTCTCCAACTTTCCAGCCAGGTATTGTCCGGTAAGGGAGCCGGGAGTTTTTTCGATGGCATCGGGTGTGCCACTGGCGATGAGCGCTCCACCCAAACGGCCAGCGCCGGGGCCAAGGTCGAGCACATAGTCCGCGCGGCGAATGGTGTCCTCATCATGCTCGACGACAAGAACGGTGTTGCCCAAATCGCGCAGAGAGAGCAGCGCGGCGATCAGGCGATCATTGTCGCGCTGATGCAGTCCGATGGAGGGTTCGTCGAGCACGTAGAGCACGCCGCGCAGGCGCGAGCCGATCTGTGTGGCCAGGCGAATGCGCTGCGCCTCGCCGCCAGAGAGTGTGGCTGAGCTGCGATTGAGGGTGAGGTAGCCCAGACCGACGGCGTTCAAAAATTCCAGCCGCTCGGCAATCTCGCTCTGCAAGCGCCCGGCGATCTTGCGCTCACGTTCGGAAAATTTAAGGCCGCGCGCAGCCGTAAGAGACTTGACGAGTGGTAGAGCGACAAATTCGGCAATGGAATAGCCGCCAACACGGACGCTGAGCGATTCTGGGCGCAGGCGCTGGCCGTGGCACTCCGTGCATTCGGATGCGGACATGTATTCCAGCAAGCGCTGCTTTTGTCCGTCGGATGCAGTCTCCTCCAGCGCGTCGCGAAGCCAGCCCAGAATGCCCGTGAAGAGACCGCGCCGTGCATGGTTCGGCTCCGGGCCATTGAGCAAAATCTGTTGTTGGCGCTCGGTTAGGCTTTCAAAGGGCTTCTTTAGGTCAATCTTTTCCTGCTCGGCAACTCTGCGCAGCATCCGCACCAGTGCTTCCGTGCTGCTGCCCGGCCCCAAGCCCCCCTCCAGCAGGGGCTTAGTCCAATCCACAATCACCTTGGCAGGGTCGAAGTCATAGAGTCCACCAAGGCCGTTGCAATGGGGACAAGCGCCAAAGGCGCTGTTGAAGGAAAAGCTGCGTGGCTCCAGCTTCGGGACGCTGGTGCCGCAATCAATACAGGCCAGCAGTGAGGAGTGCAAATGTTCGCGCGTTGCGCCCGTGCTGGCGTTGGTGATGCCGACGAGCACCAGCCCGCCGGTCATTTGTAGCGCCCGGGCCACGGCAGATTCCAAGCGCTTCTCCACGCCGGGCTTCATAATTAGCCGGTCAAGTATGGCCTCAATCGTGTGATTTTTGCGCTTGTCTAGCGGGATGGGTTCGGCTAAATCGCGAACAACACCGTCCACGCGCGCGCGAAAGCCCTGCTGGTCGAGCTTCTCCAACTCGTCGCGGAACTCCCCCTTGCGTCCGCGCACGATAGGCGCATAGATGGTGATGCGCTGGCCTTCGCCTTGCTCCCAACCCTGTTCCAGAATCTGCGCCAGAATCTGTTCCGGGCTTTGCCGTGCGATGGGTTGACCGCAGTTTGGGCAATGCGGCGTGCCAATGGAGGCGTACAAAAGGCGTAGATAGTCGTAGATTTCCGTGACAGTGCCTACGGTCGAGCGTGGACTGCGGGTCGTCGTGCGCTGTTCAATGGAAATCGCCGGGCTGAGGCCTTCGATGGAGTCCACATCGGGCCGCTCCATCTGATCGAGGAACTGTCGTGCGTAGGCGGAGAGCGTCTCCACGTAGCGGCGCTGGCCCTCCGCGTAGATGGTGTCAAAGGCCAGCGAAGATTTGCCGGAGCCAGAGAGGCCGGTGACCACGGTGAAGGAATTGCGCGGAATGGACACCGTGATATTTTTGAGATTGTGCTGGCGGGCACCACGGACGGTGATTTGACGGACAGGCATTACTCCTAGGATTTCGAGGCGGACAGTCCCTGTCAAGCGCACCGGCGTGAATGCAGAATGGGAAGGATTGGATCGGCTGTGGGCGAAGGAACCTGATTTGCCAACAAATTCCCTCTTGCCTTGCCGATAGAGTCTGTGAGAAAACTGCGCAAAAGCGTGATGCTGGCGCTAGATTCCTCCAGGTTCTGCATGGGGGAGTCCGTTGTGGGAACGGTGTAGTCGTAAATTGTATCTGGGCAGGGAAAAAATATGATGATGATGATGGTGGTTTGTGTTTCTATAGCCGCTCTGGTGTTGGGGGTGTTGCTGGCTTATGGGATTTGCCACGCAATGTTTGGCGCTTTTCGCCACCACGTGCAAATGCGTGCGCTGCGTGCCCAGAGCAGCTCTGTGACTGCTGCAACTACGGTTGCCCCGTCAGCACTATAGCTGATTTTGCGCTTCCGTTGTCGTGGGCCAAGCTCTCTAATGCGAGAGCGAGAGGTCTAATTCCTTGGGCGGATGCTTTGCATCTCCGCCAACCAACACATAGTTATATTGGCTGCCTTGCAGCAGTGCGTTGATCGTTTGGATCACGGTTGCCGGGCCGTATGTTCCATAGATGCGCATATCGCTATCCAGCCCAACCACTTTCAATCCAGTTTGCTTGCTGATCGTGTTCAGTATCGCTTGCAGGCTGGAGTTTTTTGCCACGATCGTGAGTTGATCGCCGTTCAGTGTGACCGTGGCGGGTTGCGCCGGCTGCTGTGCAGGCGGAATGGGCCACGCGGGTGCAGCGGGCTTGACGGGTGCTGGCGGCGCAACGGGAGCAGCTTGTGCGGAAGCAACGGCCCGGGTTCGCCGCTGTGTTTTGCGAGGATGCTTGTGTGCATGCTTCTTGGGCGCTGTGGCGGGTTGGGCCTTGGTTGTTGGTGGGGCCGCGGATACCGTCTGCGCGAGCGTTCTGCCACAGCAAATCCAAAAGAAACAGAAGCACAGAGAGCAGACGATCGGGTGCAAGGCTCGTATCGGTTGAAAGCTGCGGTGTGCCATCGTGCAACTAGACTAGCAGCGATAGGAATGCGTGCATAGATGGCTGCCCAGGCTCACCATGCGGAGTGAGGTCGATCTTTGGGTCGCATTCCCGTATCGCATTGGTATATCCTTGCCAAGGAATGAAAAAAATATCCGAAGCGACTTGCTGTGGGTGGATAGGCCAATTATGAGCGCACAAAAAGAAAAGTCCCTGACGCAGGTCATCGCACAGCGCAGAGCTACGCCCAGCTTTGATGGCACGCCCATACCTGATGTGGATTTGAAAAAGATTTTGAACGCCGGTTTGAGCGCTCCCAGCGGATACAACATGCAGCCATGGCGCTTTGTGGTTGTCCGGAGCGCCGAGCAGAAGAAGCGGCTCCGTCTGGCCAGTTTTAATCAAGCCAAGGTCGAAGAGGCTTCCGCAGTAATCGTCGCCTGTGGGGATGCGGATGGTTGGCGCAACGGTGATTTGGAGGAGATGCTGCGCCTTGGCAAAGAAGGCGGCATGTCCGAGAGTTATGCCGAGCAGGCCCTCCAGAATATCCCTAATTATCTTTCCAATCATCCCAACATCAATATGTGGCTCACCAAACAAGTGATGATTGCCTTTACGCATATGATGCTGATGGCGGAAGCGCTGGGCTACGATACCGCGCCCATGGAAGGTTTTGAGCAGGAAAAGGTTCGCGAAGTGTTGAAACTACCGCTCAGCTACCATGTGGCCGCGTTGCTGGCGGTGGGGCACCGCAAGGGAACGGACAAGCATAACGGCGGCCGCTTTGAGATGGCGCGCGTTGTGTTTGATGACGAATTTGGTCGACACCTGCACTAAATGATTGCAGAATTTGCGTCCTCGATCTCTGGTTGGCATCTCCATATACATGGCAAGGGAATATCCATCTGCACCGGTTTTGGGAGTGAGCGCAGTCGTGGTTGCTCCTGCGCAGCCGCAGCCAGGTGCCTGCGGGCTGGTGCTCGTTCGTCGCGGCACACAGCCACTCTTGGGCGAGTGGTCTCTGCCGGGTGGAGCGGTGGAGTTGGGCGAGACCATCGAACAAGCCGTTGTGCGCGAGGTGCGCGAGGAAACAGGCTTGATCGTGCGACCTCTGTGCATCGTGCAGGTGCTGGATCGGATCCACCAAGACCCCATGGGTCGGGTGCAATATCACTACGTGTTGATCAATTTTCTTTGCAATGTGGAGAGCGGCACTCTTAGCGCAGGCAGCGATGCGGCGGAGACTTGCTGGGCCGATGCGCAAGATTTGCAGCGGTATGCAATCGCACCGGAGACGCTGGCGGTAATTCACAAAGCGAGGACCATGCTGGCCGCGGAGTTGCACGCGTGACCCAGCCCTCCATCCCAACCCGTGCAAGAAAAGTACAGTCAAACCGCCAGCGTATTTCTTTACGCGCGGAGTTGTTCCGTGCGGGAAAATGGTTTGCCTGGGGCGTGGTTGCGCTGCTGCTCGGGTTGGGCGCGGCCATATATTGGAATCCACTCTGGGTGGTCGATCAAGGAGTGCATCTGCAGTTTGCCATGGAGGGCGTGCATAGCGAGTTTGTGCAGATTGGCTCCAACCGCGTGCATTATTACGTGGGGGGCAGAGGAACTCCGCTGCTGCTGATCCACGGCATGGGCGGGCGGGCTGAGGATTGGTCCCCGGCAATTTCCATTCTGACGCAGAATGGCTTTCGCATTTATGCCATCGATTTATTGGGGAGTGGGTTGAGTTCCCATCCCGATATTGCGTACTCCATCCCCGAGCAAACGACGATGGTCCGGGGATTTTTGACGGCTATGCACTTGAAGCCAGTAGATGTGGCGGGCTGGTCGCTGGGCGGATGGGTGGCGCTGAAACTGGCAGCGAATGATCCTGAGTGTGTGCAGCGTTTGGTGCTGATCGATAGTGCAGGATTGACGTTTTACGTCCCTTTTGGTCCGCAGGTATTTACGCCAACGGACAAGGCAGGTTTGCAACGGCTGCTGTCACTGCTGACGCCCAACCCCGTGCCGATGCCAAACTTTGTGGCGCGAGCGGTACTGCGCAGACTGCAGAAAAATAATTGGGTCGTGCAACGCACGGTGCAATCGGCCATTGTGGGGCATCGCATGGATGGCAGGTTGGATGCAATTCATATTCCAGTATTGCTGGCCTGGGGCGCACAGGATGCACTGATTCCTCCATCCATCGCAGAGACGATGCACCAGCAGATGCCGCAATCCGTGCTCGAAATGTATTCAGGCTGCGGCCACAGTGCTCCCATTGCTTGTGCAGCGCGCATGATGCCCAATGTGGTGCGCTTTTTGCAAAGTAATCCACCCATGGCTGGCGGCGAGTTCACAAAGTGAATCGCGGATTTCTTGGCTCGCTGCGCTTGCTCGGAAGTTCAGTACCAAGGCAAACAGTCGAAAAATTATTCTTGGTTTCCCGGCCATTGATAGGAACGCGGTTGCGCAAGGCCAATGTGCGCCAACACGCGTTCGACGAAATGTTGCGCCATGTCTTCCACGCTGACAGGGTGATTGTAGAAGGCGGGAATGACGGGGAAGATCACTGCGCCTGCATCCGCAGCCAGACTCATATTGCGCAGATGAATTTTATTGAAGGGTGTCTCGCGCAGACAGAGCAAGAGTGTTCGCCGCTCTTTTAGGCAAACATCGGCGGCGCGGGCGATGAGCGTCTCCGCCGTGCCGTGCGCGATGCTGGCCAGTGTCCCCATGCTGCATGGCAGCACAATCATTCCGTCCGTTGGATAGCTGCCGCTGGCAATGGGCGCGCCAATGTCGGCGGGTGCATGCAAGTGAATCTTTTCGCTGGGCGCTCCCAGTAGCCGCTCCGCCAGATGATTGCGTCCGTGTACGTTGAGTTCCTCTGCGAGTACCCGCAGGGATGCTTCGGACGGAACCAAATGCACGCGCGCGACCCGCACATCGGCGACCAATGTACGCAACAAGGTGCGCGCCAGCAAGACGCCGCTCGCCCCGGTGATGGCAACGGTAAGCGTTTTGGCTGGCGCGGTGGTCATTTATGCTTCGTCCTGCAGGACGCGCGCAAAGATTGCGTCCACGTTGGCCAGTTGGCGATTCAGGTCAAAGGCGCGTTGCAGCTTTTCCGGAGGAAGCAGCCGCGTAATCTCCGGTTCTGCGCAGATGAGTTCCTTGTAGTTCAACTCCTCTTTCCATGCGCGCATGGCATGCGACTGCACCAGGCGATAAGCGTCTTCGCGCAACATGCCGGCCTCGGCCAGGTCGAGCAGAAGCTGGCCAGAGAAAATCAGTCCGCCGGTGGATTCAAGATTGCGCAGCATTCGCTGCGGATAGACAAGCAATTTGTCGATGAGCGTCGTGGTTTTGTCGAGCAAATAATCCGCAAGAATGGTGGAGTCGGGCAGGATGACACGCTCGACGGAAGAGTGCGAAATATCGCGCTCATGCCAGAGCGCGATGTCTTCCAGTGCCGGTTGCACATTGCCGCGAATCACACGTGCCAGGCCGCTGATCTGCTCACAGGTGATGGGATTGCGCTTGTGCGGCATGGCGGAGGAGCCTTTTTGTTTTTCTGAGAAGAATTCTTCGGCCTCGCGCACCTCTGTGCGTTGCAGGTGGCGGATTTCAACGGCAATCTTGTCGAGTGTGGAGGCAAGAATGGCCAGTGCTGCGATGTAGGCCGCGTGGCGGTCGCGTTGAATGACCTGGGTGGCCACGGGCGCGGGAACCAGGCCGAGTTTTTTGCAAATAGCTGCCTCGTGCTCTGGCTTCAAATGGCCAAAGGTGCCCACGGCGCCGGAGAGTTTGCCAATGCGCAACTGTTCGGCAGCTGCGGTAAAGCGAGTGCGGTTGCGGCGCATCTCCGCGTACCAATTGAGCAGCTTGAGGCCGAAGGTGGTGGGTTCGGCGTGGACGCCATGCGTGCGTCCAATAGTGGGCGTGTGTTGAAACTCAACGGCGCGACGACGCAGCACATCCAGCAGGCGCACGATGCCTGCGTCGATGAGTGCGGATGCTTCCAGAATTTGCAGCGCCTGTGCGGTATCCACCACATCGGTCGAGGTGAGGCCATAATGCAGCCAGCGCGATTCGGGACCAATCTTCTCTGCAACGGCAGTGGTAAAGGCGATTACGTCGTGGCGGACCTCCGCTTCAATCTGCTGGATGCGAGCCAGGTCAAAGCCACCGCGCTCACGAATGGCGCGGGCCGCTTCTTTAGGCACAATGCCAGCTTCCGCCAATGTTTCTGACGCTGCGGTCTCAACCTCCAGCCACATGCGGTACTTATTTTCTTCGTTCCAGATGCGGCCCATTTGAGGCCGGGTGTAGCGCTCGATCACAATTACTCCTTAAAAAAATCTGCAAAAAATGTGTGTAACAACGTCCATTGTGGCTAGCGCGTATGCGTTACGCCAAAGCGGGCAGCCATCTCTTCATACAAAAACCCCTGGCCAGGCTTGTAGGGCTGTACCCATTCGCCGTCCAGGACAAATTGTGGAATGGCGCGCTTGCCCACGTGCTCGATCACAGTGTCCGCCGCTCCCGGAGTGGATTCGATATCAATCTCGGTATAAGGGATTTTGTGTTGATCGAGAAACTTTTTTGCCGCGCGGCTATCGGGACACCAGTGGGCCATGTAAACGATGAGTTCCATACTTCCATGGTACCTGCGATGCCGCTGCGTAGGCTATTGCTGACGGCTTGCGCTGGACCCAAGCTGGCAGACGCGCACAAGGGAATTTTGGTACGGGCAGGAAAGACTTGTGGGCTGCGTGGCGGAGAGTACCACCCAATCGACGTGATAGGGCGCAAGAATCTTCATGCGCTGCGCATCGTCCCACGTCTGCCAGCCGGTTTGTGCGCGGGCATCGATCAGCCATCGGTCGGCGATCTGGGGATAGATGGCTGCGATGCCTCCATCCTTGCTCCAATCGGGCAGAGCACTGCGTTCGGCAGCAGCGCGAAAGCCGACGGTGTCTTCTTGCGGCAGCGATTGATAGTGTGGATCGAGTGCAAAGAGTGCTCCGCTGGGGGTGTTGGTGCGGATCCACGCAAAGGCTTGCTCCCAAGGATTCTGCGGTGCAACCCAGGGCAATTCCAAATGTGCCAGGGAAGGATACGTGCTCATCTGCACTGTAAACATGAGGGCGGCGATGGTCCCGAAGCAGAGGATCCACGCCCAAGCACGGCGTTGCAGTAGCGTTGCCAGCATACCGCCGAGCATCAGAAAAAAGAGCCAATACAGTAGATGGAAGACACGCAGCGGTTGCAGACTGGCCAGAAGCAATGGGCCCGAGGGATGCACAAACGCAATGGAAAATAGCACTGCGCAGAGGCCGGTATACAGCGAGGCCGCGCAGACATCTCCACAGTTTTGCAAAAGCGCAGGGCGACAACGGAGGCAGCCGACCCACGCAGCAGCCAGCGATGGAAAAAGGCCGAAGACCTCATACCACTTCCAACGCGAGAGGAAAAAGTAGGAACGGCTGAGCGTTGCCGCAGCATACCCCGGCGAGGAGTATCGCAGCAGGGAAGTGTACGTCGCGGCCAGGGTTGCGGCGAAGATAATTATGGTAATGGCTGCGAGCAGCTTCCATTGCCGATCGCGCACCAGCCAGAGAACAGCCAGGTAGACGGCACCATAGACGCCCATCAGTGGATGCAGAAGAATCGCAAACAAAATCAGAAGCAGTGTGCGCAAAGGCTTGCGGTCGAGGGCTGCGACAATGGCGAATAAAATTACAGGCGTGGAAAAGGAGCGCGCCGTCAAGTACGGATCCACGAAGGTGAGTGCCGTACCGGCCACGGGAAGTGCAAGCGTAACGGCCAGCAGTGTCGTTGCCGCCCAACGCGACTCTGTCCTTGCAAACAGCCGACAGGATAAGCGCCAACTGCCCAGCGTTGTAAGCCAAAGCGAAAGCACGTAAGCCGCGAAAAGGGAGGGCAGCAGCGGTAGATGTGCCAAGCGAATCAGCCAGCCTGTCGCAAAAGAAAACAGCGAGTGCTGCAGGTGCGGGAGAATATATTCCGTGTGTTGGGTAAAGAGCGCGGGGTGAACGGTCTTCTCCACGCCTGCGACGTAAATGGCTGCGTCGTCGGTGAAGGGGTGGTAACCAAGGACAAACAACGAGATCAGAGTGAGCAGCACAATGCGCACTGCAGGCAGATGCAGCCAAGCGAGCGTGTTGGCGGACAATGGGGCTGTGCTGGAGTGAGCACTGGCCGACTCAAGGATGGCGGGGCTGGAAGTTGTGGCAGTCAGAATGCAACCATCCTACATGTGCGCCGGGCACCTGGTGATTGGGAGAACTGTTCGAATTTTATCTGTTTTTTCTGTTGTCGGACAGGTTGCCGATGAGATACCAAGGGCAACCTGGACAAGCTCGCTGCCCGGCAGCGGCTTTTTCTACTGTGCGGCACCAGGAGTCGGCGACTGCGGGCTGGTTTTTAGCGCCAGCGTCTTCTTGGCTGCGTTCTCCAGCGCCAAGGCCTGCGGCAGAATGGCAATCGCCTTGTTAATCATTGGATCCCACTCTGCGCGCACCTTCAGGCCCTCTTCCTGTCCAAATTGCGAGGTAAACAACTCGCTCAGAATGCTCATATTGACCCAATCGCGGACGGCGGCAATCTCCGCATCCGTATATGGAATTTTTTCCTGAGTCAGATAGAGTTCAAAGCTTTTCAACACGGCATCATTCACTTGGAAGTCGCGTGGAATGGTGCGATTAGCCAGATACGACTTGGCAAAGTTGAAGAAGGCCATGTGTTGCAACAGTGCATCCTGCAAAGGCGTGGGCTTGGGCGTGTCGATTTTTATGTCGGGCGTAATGCCGCCGCCACCGTAAACGGTACGGCCAGAGTCGGTCAGCTTCACTTCGCGGTTGGCGTCAGTCTTCGGCGCGCCTGCGTGGTTGTAGTAGTAGTCATAGAGAGACACCCCGTTGTAGTTGCGCTGGATCAGGCGACCGCTGGGTGTGTAGTAGTGATAGGTGGTAAGTGCAAGCCCCGTGTTTTCCGAGAGTGGATAGACGGTCTGCACCAGCCCCTTGCCGAAGGTGGTTTCGCCCGCGATGAGTGCGCGGTCATGGTCTTGCAGCGCGCCGGAGACGATCTCGGCAGCAGAAGCTGTGCCGCGATTCACAAGCACAACGATGGGGAAGCTTCCGTAGTGATTATTGTGCTGCGCGCGATAGACCTGATCGGGGAAGGCGCGGCCTTTTTGCGACACGATGATCTGGCCCTTTTGTAAAAAGTCTCCGGCAACAGAGACCGCCTCACTGAGCAGGCCGCCTGGGTTGCCGCGTAGATCCAGAATCAAGCCTTGCATTGGGCTTAGCTTTTGCAGTGCGTCGGCAACTTCGCGCCCAGTGGTCTCCTGAAAGTTGGTGATGTGGATGTAGCCAATGCCGGGATGAATAAAAAAGGCCAAGTCCACGCTATTGCGCGGAATCTCATCGCGGATCAGGTGAAACTCCAGTGGTTTCGGTGCGCCTTCGCGTCCCATGGTGACTTCGACCGGCGTACCCTTGGGGCCTTTCAATTTATTGGCCACGTCAGAGCTGTTCATCTTGGCGGCGGACTTTCCATTGATGTCCAAGATCACATCGCCGGGGCGAATGCCTGCCTTATACGATGGCGTGCCTTCAAAGGGAGCGACGACGACAACCTTATCCCCTTGCTGCATAATCTGCATGCCCACACCGTAGTACTTGCCGTGCTCATCCTCGCGCATCTGCGCAAAGGCCTTGGGATCAAAGAAATTTGAGTGTGGGTCGAGCACGTGCAGCATGTCGGGGATTGCGCCGTCATAAATGGCTGTGTCCGCGCGCTTGGTGTCGAGCGGCTCCGCGTAGTTTTGTTCCACAATGCTGTAGACGTCTGTAAATTGCTGCAGGCTGTCGTGCAGGGTGGAAGCATCTGCGCCCGATTGCTGCGCGCCGGCATGGCGGCTGACCAGGGAGCCGAGCAGTCCGCAGGCTGTTAGGAACGCAACAAGATAGAGAATGGAGCGGTTGGAGCGCGGATTCATAGAAGAGACAATCCTCGGCGCAGCGCTGCAAATGCCTGCGCTGGCAAAGTCCGCGCAGAGGTGGTCTGCACTGCATCCACAGTGTAGCACCGCCGTAGAGGACAATCCTTAGCGCAGGCTTTGCACAGGAAAATCTTTTTGTTTCGTCTCCAGGATGCCTTTGCAAGAAAACAGAGCTGCAAAATGTGAGTAGAATGAAGAACAAAGATATTGGTCTGCATGCGGATGTGCGCGTGCATTCAGGATGCGCTTGCGGTTGGCAACGCAACACCCTGTCTGCCGCCAAACGTAACGGACCGCAATGGATTTGGGCCGAATACGAATGATGATGCATCGATGGATTTTTCGCGCAACGCAGCCACTGGCCATTGCGGCCATTTGCTTTTCCTCCTACGCTTGGGCCACAGATACGGCGAACACAGCGGACGCCAGCGCCTCCGCATCCCCGGCCAAGCTGTATGGCACGCCAGTGGAAGAAATCATTGCGCGCATCAATGACCGCGTGATTACCAATACGGATCTTTTGCGTGCCCAACAGCAATTGGATCAGGATGCCAATCGACAAAATCTTTCCGCCAGCGAATTAGAGAAGCGGCAAAAGAATCTGTTGCGCGATCAAATCGACAAAGAATTGCTGCTCTCGAAGGGCAAGGAACTGGGCATCACCGGCGACGATGAGCTGATTAAGAGCCTCGATGACATTCGCAAGCAGAATCATTTGGATTCCATGGACGATCTGCAACGGGCCGTCGAGCAGCAGGGCACATCGTACGAGGACTTCAAGGCCAATATCCGGGACAGCATCATTCAGCAGCAGGTGATCCGCGATGAGGTGAGCAGCAAACTGCTGCCTTCACAAAAATTGTTTCATCAGTATTACGAGCAACACAAGCAAAGTTTTGCCCAGCAAGAATCCGTCACACTGAGTGAAATTTTGATCCCCACACCAGAAGATGCGACCGATGCGCAAATCGCGGCTGCATCCACACAAGCAAACGCGGTGGAGAAGCAGTTGAAGAGTGGCGCAGACTTCTCCACACTGGCCAAGCAAGTCTCCGGCGGTCCCACGGCACAGCAGGGCGGTGAGTTGGGGGTGTTTCATCGCGGAGCGCTGGCCAAAGTTCTGGAAGACCAGACCTTTACCCTGCCCGTGGGCGGCTTTACGCAACCGATTCGCACGCGACAGGGATACGTGATTCTCAAAGTCACACAGCATATCCCCGGCGGCATTCCCTCCTACGATCAGGTAGAGCCACAGATCGAGCAGGCTGTTTACATCCAGCAAATGCAGCCAGCATTACGCCAATATCTGACCAAGCTGCGCGAGCAGGCTTACATTGACATTCGCCCGGGCTATGTGGACACCGGTGCCAGTCCCAATGAAACCAAGCCGGTCTATAGCGCGTATGCGCCGCCGTTGTCCAAACAGGAAAAGAAGAAGCTTCAGATCGAAAAACGGCGCAAGAAAATTTTATTGGCAATGCAAAAAAAGGATGCGAAGAAGCGTGGACATGCTGAGGCGCTGCAAGCAATGGCATTGCGTGATGCCTCCGCCACAACAAGAGACAAGTCAGGGAAAAAGAGGAAGCAGGAACGTTTCCGCTATGGGCGTACTCCTCTGTTCACCGTTGCCGATCAGCAGGTGAAGCAATCGCCTGCAAGCGAAACGACTCAGGAGACAAGTGCGTATACCCCAGCTCCCTACGTGCAGCCTTTAGGCCAGGATTTAACGCAGGATGTCCCCACCCCACCGAAAAAAGGCAAGACACGCTTGCGCGATGAGGCCGTTGCAGAGAAGCGCATAGCCAAGCAGCATCAGCCCAAGCACGCTAAGCATGCCAAGAAGAGCAAGTTGCCACCGCAACAGCCCGCTGGCCCCAGCGCCACGGAAGCAGCCAACCAGCAGGTGCAGTCGGCTCCACTGGGCTTGTCCGGGGATACAGCCAAAAAGAAGAAAAAGAAAAAGCAGGTCGGAAAACCTGGCGTAAAGACACGATTGGAAGATGAGAAGAAGCATCGACCAGCTCATCAACCTGCGGTTGCTTCGGGAACGTCTTCCGCGAGTTCCAGCAGTAGCGCAGCGCCTGCGCAAGAATAGCTGCTCCGGAATAGATCGTTGGAGACGCGATGAAGGATTTTTTTGTAGCTGATGCTCCGCAGCACCAAGGGCAGGACGTACAAGCCTGCTTTGCGGTGATCTCCAAACAGAGCCGCGAGAAAAAAGATGGCGGCGTGTATCTGGCCTTGGTGTTGGGCGACCGCACCGGACGCATGGAGGCACGCATCTGGGACAACTGCGATGTACATGCACGCAGGTTTGAGAGTGGCGACATCGTGGCAGTGCGCGGCAGCGTGGAGACTTTTGGCGGCAAGCAACAACTCAAGATCAACGAGATTGCCAAGGCCAAGCCGGGCAGTTTTCAACTGGAAGATTTTCTGCGTACAACCATGCGCAACATTCCCGCGATGTGGGAGGAGTTGCGCAACGTTGTTGCCAGCTTTACCGACGCTGATTTGCAGCGCTTGGTCTTCGCATTTCTCGACGATCCAGAGATTGCGCAGCGCTATCAAGCCGCGCCTGCGGCCAAGATGATGCACCATGCCTGGGTGGGGGGCTTGCTGGAACACGTTGTCGATCTTTGCAAATTCTGCAATCTTGCCGCCGAACACTTTCCGCTGATCCACCGCGACCTGTTGCTAACCGGGGCCATTCTCCACGACATTGGAAAGATTTACGAGCTGTCCTGGGGTACCAGCTTTGAGTACACGTTGGAGGGCCAGATGATCGGGCATATCTCCATCGGCACGCGTCTACTCAACGAAAAAGTGAGCACACTGCCTGGCTTTCCGGAGCGCGTGCGTATTTTGGTGGAGCACATTATTTTGAGTCACCATGGCACGCATGAGTTTGGCTCGCCCAAGCTGCCAATGATTCCCGAGGCTGTTTTACTGCATTACTTGGATGACGCCGAGGCCAAGATGCTGGCGATGCTGGAAGCATGCGCTCCCACCACACCCGGAACTGCCCCTCCTGAATATGTGGATCGGGTACGCGCTCTGGATCGCGGCATGATCAACACACGTCAGTTTTTGGTTGGTGCCTTCGCAGGCGAAACGCGCATTGCAAAGGAAAATTCCTAATGCCATTTCTGTTGAAGTCTGAGCCGGATGTCTACTCCTTTGCCGATCTGCAGCGCGATGGCGAAACGGTCTGGGATGGGGTAACGAATCCGCAAGCGGTAAAGTACTTGCGTGAGATGCAGCCTGGAGAAACGCTGGTCATTTATCACACAGGCGGTGCACGTGTGGCTGTAGG
>JAJZMO010000015.1:0-12589 GCA_021798235.1 Acidobacteriota bacterium
AGCCAGTCTGGCGCAGTTCGATGCAGCACTCGATGCGGCGCTCGTTGCTCCACAGGATAAGGAAGCGAACGACTCCTCCGTACACCTGCTGCTGGCTCTAGCCCGCATGGATCGCGCACTGACGAACGACTCTGGCTCACTGCAACAACAGGCCGCGCAGGCGTTGCTGCCCCCATCTTTCGGCATCAGCGTTGGAGTCTGGTTCGGCATGGCTGGCATGCTGCTCGTTGCAATCATTGGACTTAATCGTAAATAGCCCTTCCGCTTCGCTCCAAAGACTTCTATCTTGTCCTGCAATGGTAAAAATTTGGGTACATTCCGCAAGTTTTTGTATTTTTTTCTTTACACGCACAGCGGTCGGTGTACTGTTATAGGCAGAGAATTCCAACATCACAGCGGTACAACGGGGCAGACCATGAAGTCCAAGGTGCTGGTAGTTGATGACGACCCATTGGTAGCCGATACGCTGTGCCTGATCTTTCAGAAGCGAGGCTACGATTGCCGCGCTTCCTACTCAGGCAACGAGGCGCTGTCTTGCGCCAAACAATTTGCTCCAGAGCTGCTGCTCTGTGACATTACCATGCCCGGTATGAGCGGATTGGAGGTTGCCTCCTCCATCGCAGATACGCTGCCTAGCTGTTGCATTCTGCTGTTGACTGCGCATTATGGCAACCTTAGATCTGCGCGGCAGTGCGTGCATACGCTCAGCGTGCCCAACCGCGTGATGACTAAGCCGGTGCAACCCGATGAGTTGCTGCATCAGGCACACACTCTGTTGCATGCCGTACACTAGGGTGCTTGTGTGCCCGGACCCGGTGCCAGCGCGTTTTCCTGCCCAGAGATCACAACGGCGCGGCGCAAAATTTTTGGTGACGCAGCACCTGCCATGTTACTCGCTGTTTCAGCCCCAATCTAGAGAAAGCTTGGCGATGGTGGAAGCGAGGTCGTGCGTGCTGTGAAGTCCATTCGTACTTTTCCACGTAGCGAGAGATTCGTTTCCACAATGGCACCTGTTGCATTTGGTTTGTGGATGTCCAATGACTCTAGTGCGCGTCTGCACTGTGCGTAAGAAGACCGGCGGGAATAGGTTCGATTGTTTTTCCGGGCGGCTGCCAAAGTACTCGAAAATTGTCGATTCCACTCGTACGCAATGACCGTAAACACGTAACCACCGTCTTCCGGGACGTTGATGTCCGTCGAAAATTTTACAGAGTAACTTCCTTAAAGTACAAATTCTGAGCCGCGTGCATCACCGGTGTTTTCTGTCCGTCAATCGTAACCATGAAGTGATTGGAAGCAATTTTGGGTGGTACCGGAGCCAACACGTGACCGCGCGCCCACGCAGAGGGTACCCACAGCCCCGTCCACAAGGTGAAGGCCAGGATGCATGTCTTTGTGACGGGGCGGCGAAGAAAATCTCGCAGCGCCATGAAATATCCAGCTTGTCCGACTTCTTAGCCAGCATCCCCATAGCCTATATGGTATCGATGGGAAAATGATTCAAAGTTGAGTCTGGCATAGACGCAGATGTCCATTTTTCTTTCCTTTCAAGTGTCTCTGGCGCGTTGCCGATAAGCAAACTGAGGCAGTCTGGACTTCGCCGAACCTGGGCAGAATGTGTGATTGTGTGACCTTGCTGGAGGCAACTCTGGAATTGATGGAGGAGGGGATCGCTGTTCTCGATCCGCAGTCGAACGTGGCCCATTGGAACAACGTGGCTGCGGAGCTGACGGGATACAGCGCGGAGGAGGTTATTGGCCGAAAATTCTCGGAAAATCTCTTCCACATTAATCAGGAACATCAGGATCACGTCGCAGCCAGCCTGCTGGCGCGTCGCACTGCGCGTGCGCAGGGGATTCGCATGCACGCCGGATTTTATTCCCGAACGCCGGTTGCGCTCGATAAGCCTGTAGAGAAAAAAATCGCAGTGCGGCCAACGTTGGTTTCCATCCACCACAAGCTGGGACACAGCGTGCCCGGCATGTTGCATAGGGCCGATCTGCACGATGAACAAGATGCCAAGATCGGCGAAGCGCTGATGTTTTACCCCGTGGAAGAGGCCGCGATGTTGCCGCATGGCGACAGCGACGAAGGCACAGAGATTGAAGCCGATCAGGCGGAGATGGAAGACCGGCTGGCGGCGGCCTATCACCAGTGGTTGACGAGCGGGCTGCCGATGAGCTTGCTGTGGATCCGCGTGGATCAGGCGCGAACGCTACGCAAGACGCACGGCCACGAAGCCTGTGAAGAGATGCTGCACCGGGTCAGCGACATGCTGCTGCGGCAAAAAAGGCCAGCGGAAACTCTGGGGCGCTGGGGAGATGATGAATTTTTGATGATCTCGCATGAACACTCCCCAGAGGTTTTGTTGCAGCATGCACAGCGGCTGGTTGGGCTGGCCCGCACGGTTGAGTTCCAGTGGTGGGGAGATCGCGTGGAGTTGACCATCAGCATCGGGCTGGCCCATGCAACGGCAGACGCCAAACTGGAGTTGTTGCTGGAGCAGGCGCAGGGCGCGATGCGGAACAGTGAATTTGCCGGTGGCAACCGCGTTACGCAAGCTCATGCCGCGGAACCCTACATCGCGGAACCAAGGAGAGATTGATGTTTTCCATCATTGGCATTGTCGTCGTTTTTGGCGCAGTCATCAGTGGCTTCCTCATGGAAAAAGGCCACATACTGGTGCTCATTCAACCGTCAGAAATGGTGACGATTGGCGGAGCCGCTCTGGGAACGATTCTGATCGCAAACCCATTGTCGACGATTAAAGCCATGGTCTCAGGCGTGCTCGGCGTGTTGACTCCGTCGGCCTTTGGCAAAGACCGGTATCTAAGCACGCTGAGAATGATGTATGAACTCTTCAACAAGGTGCGTAAGGGCGGTCTCACTTCCATTGAGGCCGATGTAGAAAAACCGCACGAGAGCGAAATCTTTAAACGTTACCCGCAATTTTTGCACGATCATCACTCCGAGGCATTTATTTGCGACACCATGCGAACAGCCATCAGCGGGGGCGTTGATCCGTTTGACATGGATCAGATGATGGAACTCGATATGGAAGTGGCGCATCATGAAGCACTGCAGCCCATCCAAGCGCTCACCACAGTGGCAGACTCACTGCCCGGACTGGGCATCGTGGCCGCTGTTTTGGGCGTTGTCATCACGATGGGATCGCTGGGTGGCCCGCCGGAGGAGATCGGAAAAAAAGTGGCTGCTGCCTTGGTCGGAACATTTCTCGGCATTCTCATGTGCTATGGCGTGGTGGGTCCGCTGGCCGCCAACATGACCAAAGCCGTAGAGGAACACAACGCATACCTGCATGTACTGCGCGTCATCATCCTGGCGTTTCTCAAGGGGCTGGCACCGATTCTAGCCATAGAGATGGGCCGTCGCGCCATTCCAGAAGGCGTTCGTCCAACCTTTGACGAGATGGAAAAGGAATGCAAGAAGCCGGCCGCAGCGGTAACCGAAGCCAAGCACGCCGACGGCGCGGCAGCATAAGGAGCGAGGCATGGCTGCCGACGGCAAACCCGTTCGACCCATTATCGTCATCAAGAAAAAAGTTTCCCATGGCGGCCACCACGGCGGCGCGTGGAAGGTGGCTTACGCTGATTTTGTGACGGCGATGATGTCGCTATTCATCGTGCTGTGGCTGATGAACTCCACGCCGAAGATCAAAAAGGCCGTCGCCGGTTACTTCAACGATCCCAACAGCAGCGGACACGAAACCGGCACCACGGAGATGGGATCCAAAATGGGTTCCAGCAGCACCATCTCCGTGGATCAGCAGAACATGCAAAAGTTGAAGGATCAGATTGAAGCCATGATTATGCAGGAATCGGATCTGCACCAGCTCTCTGATCAGATTCTGATCACCATCACCAATGAAGGCCTGCGCATGGACTTGCTGGAGAACAAAGGCAGCACATTTTTTGAAAGCGGAAGCTCCAAGCTAAGCCCCAGTGGAACCAAGCTGCTTACACTGATCGCAGCCAAAGTAAAGCTGCTGCCCAATAAGCTCTTGATCGAAGGCTACACAGACGCTGCACCCTTTTCCAACGGTAGCGACTATACCAACTGGGAGTTGTCGGCGGATCGAGCCAACGCAGTCCGGCGGCTCATGCAGCATAACGGAGTTGGGTCGAATCAGGTGGCTGAGGTGCGCGGCTACGGCGACCAAATGTTGCGTGTGCCCTCGCGCCCGATGGATCCATCCAACCGGCGGGTGTCTCTAATCGTGAAGTGGCAGGATGGCCCTCCGGTCGCCAGCACTCATGAGAATTCTTCGCCAGAAAAAACGCGCAAAGATGAAAAAGCGATGCAAGGTCCCGCCGCGATCCCGGCTGCGAAAAGCCGATCCGCCAAGCCAGCCGTGCGGCCGTCATAGGCGTACTCCAGCGCGAATGGAAGCGCGGGATGAAGTGTGGTTTGCTCAGAGTTGGTGGAGGCTGCTGGATTCGAGCATTTTCACAGCCTTTGCATTGTGTAGGCTGCTGATTCCAGTAAGTGAAGAAAGCGACAAAAAGGCTACTGGCATGCCCGGCGAATTTTGAACCAGTGAATGAAAGAGAGAAACTGGACAAAAGGAGCAGGATGATTAGAGTTGAACTCCCATCATCCTGCTCCCAGTTTTGTTACTACTATTTGTGAAGTTACCGCATACATTGCTGAACGTTGTTTACTTTGCGTGTGCCTTGCGTGCAGTTTTTGATTTTGGTTTCGTCTTGCTAATAAGGGCAATTATATACTTAGCGTACCGTAAGGTGTAGAATGGCTGGCGTCTCCAAGAGGTGAATACCGGCCATGCCTGAAGCTCTGTCGCTCAGTCCCTCTACGCTTTTGATAGACGAACAGAATCCACGCATTTCCCAGCCGAACGCTGGCCAGACAAAGGCTTTGCAATCTCTTGCGGCCCTGCTCCAAGTCAAGTTGCAGAAACTTTGTGAGCATATCGTCAAGAATGGCATCAATCTTTCCGACCGTCCGATTGTCATGCCATTCAAGGATGATCTCAACCGCTATGTGGTTTTAGAGGGAAATAGGCGTTTGGCTGCGCTCAAAGCACTGGAAAATCCAGAGTGGCTGAGTGGCGCAGTCGCTCCTGGCATACTCACAGCGATACGGCGTCTCAGTCGAGACTATCAAGCGAATCCTATCGATCAATTGGACTGTGTTGTCTATAAAGATCGGGAGGAAGCTCGTCCATGGATCGAGTTGCGCCACACAGGCGAAAACGGCGGAGCCGGAGTTGTTCCGTGGGGGCATGAGGAATCAGGCAGGTATCGCGCGAGAACGGGAGCGCTCCCCATAGCGTCGCAGGCGCTCAACTTCTTAGAGGGCTTGGGATCGCTCACGCCTGATGAGCGAAAGAAATTGCCCGTTACAAGTTTTAAGCGACTGCTCGACACTCCCGAAGTCCGGTCCAAATTGGGCCTTGAGGTGCAGAGTGGAACCCTTGCTTTGCTCGGAGAAACTAAGGCGGTTGGCAAGGCGCTGATGTACGTTGTGAATCGCCTCGCAACGGGCAAAACCAAAGTTACAGATATTTACACGCGGGATCAAAGATTGGACTTTGCGAAAAAGATTCCAACAGACGTTGCCGTTCAGCATAAACTCACTGCCGGACACGGTACTCCTATCGGCGCTGGCAAAGCTACGACGCAGGGCAAAGGAAAATCTGCTGGATCGCGCGCCATAAGGCTGCGCGATAAATTGATTCCACGAGACTGCGTGCTCAATGTTACTGATCCGCGCGTGCGGCAAATTGAAATTGAATTGAGAAAGCTGGGACTCTCCGACTACACCAACGCGGTCAGCGTGATGTTCCGGGTCTTCATTGAACTGAGTGCCGATTCGTATATCACCAAGGAGAGCCTATCACCCAAAGATCAAAAGCTGAGCACAAAATTGCTTGCGGTGCAAGCCGATCTTGTAACAAAAAATAAGCTCACGACGGGACAAGCCGCGCCTGTTCGCCTTCAGTGCCATAAGGACTCTTTTCTCGCGCCATCGACTGCGCTGATGAATGAATACGTCCATAACAGGTTCATCATCCCCGCTGTCGGTGACCTGCGAACGTACTGGGATAATTTGCAGCCATTCATTACTGCCGTGTGGGCGCCGTAAAAAAGTGCTGGCCAAGGACACATACAAGCGGCTATAGTGGCAGTGAGATGCCTTTTTATACGCCATTACGATACCCCGGAGGGAAGCGCCGTCTCGCAGCTGTCGTTGCTCGGCTTTTAGAACAAAACGGCATGGCGGACATTCAATATGCTGAGCCGTATGCCGGCGGAGCTGCGATTGCTCTCTCAATGCTCTTCGATGAACGAGCATCGGTCGTTCATATCAATGATCTGAGCCGCCCTGTTTATGCCTTTTGGTACTCGGTGCTGAATGACACGGCGGAGCTATGCCATCGTATAGAAAAAGCCAAGGTAAATATGCGCGAGTGGCGTCGTCACCGCAAGATTTACGAAGAACAAGAAACAGCAGAATTGAATGAACTCGGCTTCGCTGCGCTTTTTCTCAATAGGACAAATCGTTCCGGCATCATTGGTGGGGGCGTAATCGGTGGACAAGAACAGAAAGGGGAGTGGGGTGTCGATGCGCGGTTCACGAAACCAGAACTGATTCATAGGATTCGCCGGATCGGTCGCTACGCCAGCAGGATCAAGCTGTATCAGATGGACGCTGAAGATTTCACGAAATCGGTAGTTTCTAAACTTGGAAAAAATTCTTTCGCGTTCTACGATCCCCCCTATATCGAGAACGGGAGAGGCCTGTACCTCAATGACTACTCAATCGGTGGCCACGAGAATTTATGCCGACGAGTTTTGAAACTAAAAACGCCGTGGGTCGTTACCTACGATTCTTCTGCAGTCAAACACGGTCTCTATGCTGGATGCCGTTGCATCTCATACGACCTGAGCTACAGCGCAAATGGACGACACATGGGTAAGGAAGTGATGTTTCTGTCGAACGATCTTGAAGTGCCGTCAGATTGGAACCCAGGTCAGCGTGTGTTCCTATCGTCGGAACGATCAGAGTATCCCGTTTATGGCATGATTGAGAGCATGAAGCCTCACCCCGAAATGATTGAGGGACCACGCGCGGGAGAGCGGTTCATGGACGCTCTCAGAACTGTTCTAAAGATTCCCAAGAGTTCAATCCCTACCCCATTCACAAAGCCTGTTAAGAAGAAGAAAAAGCCAGCCACCCGCCGGGGTTAGCTGGCTTTTCGCCTTCCTCTATTCTGCCTTTTCAATTCACGAGCGGTGCGGGGTGAGGCTCCAGTTCTTTGCCCGTCAGATGCCTATACGTTAGGCGCTTACCTGCAATCTGCGATAGGGCAAGTGTGAACCGCTGCGAATCGTTCATCTCTTTTCGATTGTTGTATCGGAAAGTTTGTTCATCCAAATAGCGGAACAGATGAAACGGTTCGACACTGACATACGTTCCGCTGATGCCGCGTTTCAGTAGCGACCAAAAGTTCTCAAGGCCATTGGTATGCACCTTTCCGTCCACGTACTGAACAGCGTGATCCACAACTTGATGCGCGTAGTCGCTGGCCAAACCTTCATACGAAAGCAGCGCATCGGTGTAAAGAGCCGAACCGGCCTCAACGTGCTTCTTAACCTCGGCCTGTAATACAGCCCTCTTTCTGCTCGGCACGATTGCTGTGCGAACCTTTCCGCCGCGTTCGAGTAGCCCCATGACGGCGGTTTTGTCTTTTCCGCCAGTGCCAGTGATGCGGCGTTCACGCTTGCTCACGTGCATATTGCGAGCCTTGCCACCGATGAAAGTCTCGTCGGCCTCAACTTCGCCAGAGAGCAGTGCGAATCCGCCATCCTTCAAAGCGAAGCGCAAGCGATGAGCCATAAACCATGCGGTCTTTTGTGTGACACCAAGATCCCGCGCCAACTCGCATGAGCTAATTCCGTTCTTGCAGTTGACAACTAGCCACAAAGCCGGAAGCCACTTGTCCAGACCAAGCGGAGAGTCCTCAAAAATCGTTCCAGTTTTCAGCGAGAACGTCGGTTTTTCGTGCTTTGCGTAGCACTTCCATACGCGATTCTTGGCAAGGTATGTAACCTTTTCCACACCGCAACGAGGGCAGATCACTTTCCCGTCTGTCCAGCGCAGATGCACCATCAGCGCGTGACAATTCTCGTAGTCTTTGAAATGGATTACGGCTTGCTGCAATGTGTTGATGCTTTCCATGCTTTAAATATAGGCTTTTGGACTTGGTATGTCAAGTATATAATTGCCCTAATAAGGACTAAAGAATCAGCAGCGTTGAAGGGGAATTGACGAATGGATTGTTGTCCGGTCGTGCTGAGTGTGACGTCAACGCGGCGATTGCTAGCCAGCAGAATTGTCTTCATGTGTTCAAGCACATTTTTCCTCTCCACTGGAGTCAGCTCCTCATTCTGATCCACTGCATCTTTTACCTGTGCCTGAGTCAAGTTCTGATCTTCGCCAAATGCCTCGGTTTTGATGTTGGCGCTGGGAATGCCCTGCTCCACTAGAAAGTTCTTCGTGGTGTCGACGCGGCGCTGTGAGAGTAACTGATTGTATGCTGCCGGACCACGCGGATCAGAATGTCCCTTCAGCGTGAGATAGGCATCTGGCTTAGCGCGAAGATATTGCTGAAAGTCCGTCGCTAAAGAAGCCAACATTTCTTGTTGACTGGGGAGAATCCCCGCCTCAGGATTGTGCTGACTTGGCTTGCCGGTTGGGAAGTAAATGCTGTGCAGGGAGAGCCGCTTCTCCAGTTGCTGTACGACGGCGCGCGGTAAGGCATCCGCTTGCATGTTTACCTGACAATCGGCAGATCCGCCACGGCCATCGGTCACGTTGCCCTTGATGATGTAGTTCCCGGGCGCGATGCCCGCCGTGTTCCACGTGACGGATGATCCTGTACCTGCGATCTGGCCACCCGTAGCCGTCCATGCATAGATGAGCGGATCATTGTCTGGGTCGCTCGCCGTGGCTGTGATCTGCGCAGATTCATTGACAACTACGGAATTTGTACTCGCCGCACAGCTAATGGTTGGCGGTTGATTGGGCTTCGCTGCCACTTGAATATCAGAAGAGCAATCTGCCATGCCGGTCTGCCCATCTGTAACATGCAAGCGCACCGTGCTGGTGCCAACGGCTGTGCCAGCGGAGTTCCACTGTACATCTGGGCCTGAGCCTTGAATCACTCCGTTGCTAGCGGTCCATGCGTAGGTTAATGGATGACTGTCGGGATTCGTTACCTGACCGTGCACGTCAACCGTATCCCCGGAGCCGACATACACCGTTGCTTTTGTGACGGAACATGCAGCAACCAGTGGCTGGGCATGCGGAGCAACGACGGCGGGTGCGGGCGAGTTTCCACCAAAGTTGAAGACGACGCCAGTCGAGAGGCGCAGATCATTCTGCGAATCGTGCCCCGCAGAAGTGGGGTCTGCGAACCGTGTCATCAAATATTCGGCCTGGATGAGGCGAATCGCGATGTGGCGCCGAACTCGCACGTCCATTCCAGCACCTGCAGTCATCGCAAAACCATTCTGTGAAGCAAGAGGTGAGCATCCCGTACCGACGCAATTGGAGATATTTACCGCATTCGCCTGCGCTATTCCAAATAACGCCTGGGCAAACGGAGTCACCCGACTGGACGTTCGATATGAAAAGCGCGGACCTGCGAGATAGGTAAAGACCTTACCGTCTCCGTCATGCACAACGTCTGGGTTGATGCCCGGCCCAACTAAGCGGATGTGTGACGAAGCATAACCTCCAAAATCACCGACTAATCCCAGATAACGATTCAAGTTATAGGCGAGGGAAGTGCTACCGCCATTCATCCAGGACACGCGATTCCAATTTCTCTGCGCAGGCATGGCGTGCAGATAGGAGTAGCCGAGAAAAAAGTTCAAATTTCTGGGTCATGATTTGCGGCTTGATTGCCATGGGCTGCGAGGGAGCCGGTGCGGATGCATCGGGCGTAGACGTGGAGGATGTGTCGGTACTCTCCGGCGCGCTCGAAGACGATTGAGCTAAACTGCTCGTCGTCTGTAGAAAAAAAGGAACTATTAAGAACATTGCAATCGCCGCGGGGGCAATCTTCCGCATACTTAATTTCATCATTGTCTCCAGCACTTGTAGGTCGCGGTTATCATTCAGCCTCACCGTCGGTTTCATTGGATTTGAAATCGGAAGCATGAAACGTTGCGTTTCACGGAAAAGTCAGAGGCAGCCCTTGCGAGCCGCCTCTGGCAGGAGGTTATGGCGCAGGTACGTTAATCACCGTATTCACAACGGTGACGGAGGCATGGAGTGCGATGAGCCTGCCGTCAATGGTCGTAATGGCGACGACGCCTGGAGTAGACACCGCGATTCCTGCTTGCGAGATAACGGTTCCCACCATCGTTCCGCCACCCAGAATTCCGTTGATGGTTGCAGAACTACCCACTTGCCAGAAGACGTTTTTCGCCTGCGCTCCATTGACTAGCAGTACACTTTCATTCGCTGTAGGAGTGCCCACATCCAGTGTGGATGACATCTGGAAGATCCAGACGGCATTCGCATTTCCCTGCGCGTCTAGGGTAAGAGGGCCGAGGGAAATGCTATAGCTTCCCGGCGCGGACTTGTAAACGCCTGGCGCTAAGGTGCGATTGCCTAATTCACCAGCAGAACCGCCGCCGCAACCTGGGCAGGTTGATACGTCCATGCCATTGGGAACTGCGGCTAGATCCCCATAGGCTGTTTGAGCATCCAGCGCTGCCTGGGCGGCATTGGCTGCTGTTTGAGCTGTTCCCTCAGAGGGACATGCGACCGTCGGTGGCGGAGCTGCCGTGTTGATGGCTCCATTCACATAGCCAACATTTAATGTCGTCTCCGTGTAGGTGCATCCGGTGCCGTTGTCGTGGAAGCCGGTAATCAGAGTGGACGCTGCCGTTGTGCCGATATCTCCCTGGACTACAGTCGACGTTCCCTGATTCGTCATTCCCGAGTTTCCTCCGAAGCCTCCAAAGGTAGCTGCGGCTCCTAGCGGAACAGGCTGCACGGCATTAGCAGAGCCAGTCGTAAACGTCCAAGGATTTGGAGCACCTCCACTGCCGAGGGCAGTGCCCGATGTGCTGGTGACTCCGTCGCTAATGGTCGCTACATACGCGGTACTCGCGGTAAGTGGGCTGGATGGAGTAAAGGTTGCAATGAAGTTTACCGAATCGTAGGAAACGGTTCCGGGTACGACAGCACCGTTCGGCGCAGTCACCTGAAATGTATCCGTAGTAATGGTGCTGGGATTCATCGCCTCGTTAAAGGTTGCGTTAACCGATGAATTCAGGAAAACTCCTGTTGCGCCTTGCACAGGATTCTCCGACGCAATGATGGGTACCAGCCCGTTCAGAGTTGTACCCGTGGTAAAGTTCCAGGTAAAGTTGCTGGCTAATGCGTTGCCGTCCAGATCTTTGCCCCATTAGTGATGGTTGCGGTGTAAAGAGTATTTGCGGTCAGCGAACCGTTTGGCGTAAAGAGCAGGGTATTTCCCACTGCAGAGTAGCTGACGATGCCTGCAACATCCGTGCCGCCAGCGCCTGCTAATTGAAACGTGGCCGTGCTGATCGAGATTGGGTTCATTGCTTTGCTAAAGGTGGCGCTGACTGTCTGGCCAAGCGGCACAGAGGTGGCGCCAGTCGTGGGATCAGTCGTGGTCACGGTCGGCTTGACCACATTGGCAGTGGTGCCCGTGGTGAAGGTCCAAACGTAGTTGGCTGCAAGACCAAGTCCGGTCAAATTGGTTGCGCCCGTTGTGACAGTCGCCGTAAACAATGTATTGGCAGCAAGTGATGCGGTTGGCGTAAATACTGCAACCGATCCAGCGGTGGAGTAAGCAACCGTGCCTGCAACAGCAACGCCGCCTGGAGCCGTAAGGGTAAAGTTTGTCGCGCTCATCGTGCTGGGTGCCATCGCCTGGCTAAATGCAGCGGTCAAAGCCTGGCTGATCGGGATTCCGCTGGCATCCTGAGCGGGACTGGTTGTAATCACTGAGGGCCGCGTGGTTCCAAGCACTGTACCGGTGGTAAAGGTCCAGACATAATTTGCGGCCAGCGCATTGGGCGGATTGGCCTGATTCGTTACCCCCGTGGTAACAGTAGCGGTGTAAAGCGTGTTGGCAGTTAGGTTTGCGCTGGGAGTAAACGTCGCCACAGAGCCGGAGGCAGCATACGTGACTGCGCCTGCAACGGACGCTCCACCAGCAGCTGTAAGCGTAAAAGATACAGCAGTAATGCTGGAAGGCGTCATGGGCTGACTGAATGTCGCGCTGACGGGCGCGTTGAGCGCCACACTGGTGGATCCTTGTGCGGGCGTTACAGACGTCACCTTGGGCGGTACAGCGTTCTGGACTTGTGCCGTCTGTCTGCCACATCCAGTAATACTCGAAGTGATACTTGAAATTATTCCGATTATTGCGAACGCAGTAATGTATCTTAAGCTCTTAAAGTTATTGTGCATTTGGTTCCCCTAGGGTGCTGTAATGACATGGTGTTCAACGCTCACGAGTTCGCATCTGAACTGCGCGGAAGACCACAATCTGGTG
>JAJZMO010000015.1:12689-14226 GCA_021798235.1 Acidobacteriota bacterium
GCAAAGACCGCCGGGGATTTTCATGGCAGATCACTGCCCGCGCGCTGCTGGAGGCGACGGCGGACCCGGATCGCGCTGCAGCCAAACGCGTGATGAGCGCAATGATGACGATGCGGAAGATCGGCACCGCCGCGATCCCGGCTGCAAAAAGACGATCCGCCAAGCCAGCTGTGCGGCCGTCATAGGCGTACTCCAGCGCGAATGGAAGCGCTGGGATGAAGTGCGGTTTGTTCAGAATTGGTGGAATTGGTGGAGGCGGCGGGAGTCGAGCATTTTCACACCCTTTGCATTGTGTAAGTTGCTGATTCCAATAAATGAAGAAAGTGCCAAAAGGGCCACTCTGCCGCATCGATCGTACACCTATCGTACACGGATCAATATAACATTTTATGTTATATTGTTAGATGGGTTGACGAAATCCAGGGGCCTTTATGACCGGAACAGATGTCAAAAATGCGAGATTGCAGGCGGGCTGGACCCAGATGGCGGCTGCCCGCAAACTCGGCGTGACCCAGGCATATCTCTCGATGGTGGAAAATGGAAGCCGTGCTGTGTCCGATGCGTTGAGCCGGAAATCGCTGCGCGTTTTTGATTTGACTCCAACGCTAGTGCCATTCGATTTGAATACGCGTTCTGCTTCTGAGCGCAGGAACCAATTGCAGGCTGACCTTGGAACGCTTGGCTATCCAGGTTTCGCCTATCTGAAACACAAGCGAAAACTCAATCCAGCCCAGGTGCTTTTTACAGCTTTGGATCAGTCCGATCTGGATGCGCGCACGATAGAAGGACTGCCTTGGCTGGTATTTGCCTATCCCGATATGGACTGGGCCTGGCTTACGGACAGGGCCAGGCTAAATGATCGTCAAAATCGACTTGGTTTCATCGTGACACTTGCCGGTGAACTTGCATATCAGCACGCTTCTTATCGTGCAGAGCAACTTGCAGTAGTCAGGAACGGTTTGGAACGTTCCCGGCTGGCGCGGGAAGACACGTTGTGCCATGATTCCATGACGAATGCGGAACGAACCTGGCTGCGAGAGCATCGTTCGCAGGAAGCGGCTTACTGGAACCTACTCACTGATTTAAGGGCGGATCAGCTTGTCCACGTCACGATCTAAATCCGTTCCCGAACCTTGGAAGTCCTTCCTTGGAGAAATAGATGCCGCGATTTCTTCTCCACTACGATTTGATTGTCTGGGTGGTTTTGTCGTGACGTTGCTGTATGAGATGAGCCGAACAAGTGCGGACATCGATGTCTTTGAAATTGCACCTCGCTCTGCCAGCCAAGGAGTGATGCAGATGGCGATGCAGGGCGGCCCACTGCATCGAAAATACGGTTTGTATCTGGATCGGGTGACAGTCGCTGTTGTTCCAGAAAATTATGAATCGCGTTTGATTGAAATGTTTCCCGGAGTGTTCAAACATCTGCGGCTCATGGCGCTCGATCCTTATGATCTTGCGTTATCAAAACTGGAACGGAACACGCAGAAAGATAGAGAGGATGTCCTCTACTTGGCGCGAACTATCCCATTCGACT
>JAJZMO010000066.1 GCA_021798235.1 Acidobacteriota bacterium
GACAGAGGTTCCCTTGCACTTTGCGAACGCAGTGTTGCCAGCTGGGGCCTATGGTTTCGGTTTCCTGGGCGCCAACAAGTTTACGGTGATGGATCTTGGCAACCATGATCTTTTGCAAGCGAGTTGGGCAGAGGATGCAGCCTTGGCACGCCCTAGACCCTTGCAGATTCTTGCCACGGCGCAGCCCGGTAGCTATCGGCTGTATTCGGGCAGGAAATATGTTGCATTCACGGTAGGCAAGTAATTAGGTAGTGTGCAGATCATGACGGAGAAATCTAAAGTGCAAAAATCTTCAATGACAATTGTCGGCGTGGCTTTGTTGTCGTCACTGGCTGTGTTATTCCCCTTGACCGCTTGTGGTGGCGGATCCGCTGCGACGACGGGCACGACTTCTCCGCCTCCACCGCCGCCACCGGCGGCGGGACCTTACAATCCAGCCACGGCCGTGTTGGTTTGGTCGGATGAGTTTAATGAAGCCACCACAGCTCCGGTGGCTCCGAACCCAGCCAATTGGACCTATGACACGGGTGGGGGCGGCTGGGGCAACAATGAGCTGGAGACCTATTGCGCCTATGGCTCCAATACCGCACCTTGCAGCACGGCGACCCCAAATGTCTACGTCGGCACCGATGGGTATCTGCATATTGTCGCGGTGAAAAATGCGCAGGGCCAGTACACCTCAGCCCGCATCAAAACTGAGGGCCTGCAGAGCTTTCAATATGGACGCATTGAGGCCAGCATTCAAATTCCGCAAGGGCAGGGTTTGTGGCCAGCCTTTTGGATGCTCGGCGACAGCTTTAACACTGCGGGTTGGCCCGGCTGTGGCGAGATGGACATCATGGAAAACATTGGTAGCCAGCCAACGATCAACACGGGATCCATTCACGGAACGGGCTTTATTGGTTCGATGATTGGCACCCAATATGTGCTGCCGAATGGAGCAGACTATTCCAGCGCATTCCATACCTTTGGCATTATCTGGTCGCCGCAGAATGTGCAGTACTATGTGGACTCTCCCAGCAACATTTATGCAACCTATACGCCATCCAGCCTGCCCTCAGGAGCAGTTTGGCCCTTTGATGCTGGAAAATTCTTTTTCATCATTAACCTGGCTGTAGGTGGGGATTATCCTGGATCTCCGAATGCGAACACAGCGTTTCCCGCAGAGGTGCTGGTGGACTATGTTCGCGTCTGGCAGGATCCACCCCCCACAACTGCAGCACAACCTTCGCATCCATAGTTCTGTATCTGCAAGGGCATGTACTCTCGATGCCGAGTAATTCCGAATAGCGATCGAGCAGAGTTTGCCCAGAGCGCAAGCAAAGGGAGGAAGCCGCAGCACGCGGATTCCTCCCTTGTTGTTTGTCTGGGTACATCGGCAACAAAATCATTGAAAATTTAGTTACACTCACGCTGGTACCTAGCGCGCAATCGGGATACACCGGCCCGTCGTATGGATGGGCCTTTGGCAGTGACACCAGCAATCCACCTGTTCCCACCACGGCCACGCCCGGCGATACTTGCTTTACCACTGGCACAAACATAGTCACAGGATTTGCGACAACCTCAACGGGACTCACCTGCACGCAGAAGTAAATTACCCAGGCGATAGAATGCTTGCAGCGCTATGCCGCAAAAATTCTCTGATCGTACGCGTTGGGATCTGCGCGAGACCGCCTATGCCGCCGCCGTGCGCACCGCGCGCGCGCAATCGCAGCCATTGTTGGATCTGACAGCGTCGAACCCAACCACCTGCGGATTTGCTTATGACCCAGCAGCGTGGAGTGAGGCTCTGTGTGCTCCGCAATCGGCCATCTACAATCCCGATCCGCGCGGATTGCCGAGTGCGCGCGCGGCTGTTGCCGAGTATTACGAGCAGGGAACGGGCGTGGTCGTTGATCCCGATGCCATCACGCTGACCACCAGCACCAGCGAGGCCTACAGCTTTTTGTTTCGGCTGCTCTGCGATCCGGGCGATGAGATTCTGATCGCGCAGCCCAGCTATCCACTCTTTGAATTTCTGGCTGCGTTGGACTCGGTGCGGCTCGTGCCCTATCCACTCTTCTACGATCATGGCTGGCATATTGATTTGGCTGCTCTGCGCGCTGCCATTACGCCGCACACCCGCGCCATTGTTGTGGTGCAGCCGAACAACCCCACCGGCCACTTTACCCAGCCGCAGGAGCGGCAAGTGCTGGAGGCGCTCTGTGTTGAGCACGGTCTGGCGCTGATCGTGGATGAAGTGTTTCTGGACTACGCGCTGGACGCAGAGCCGCAGCGGGTTGCGCGCGCGCACAGCTTCGCGGCGGGCGCACATCCGGCGCTGACATTTGTATTGAGCGGTCTGAGCAAAATCTCCGCACTGCCACAAATGAAGGTCGCGTGGATATTCAGCCAAGGGCCGCAGCCAGCGTTACACGAAGCATTGTCGCGGTTGGAGGTCATTGCGGATACATTTCTCTCCATGAATGCGCCACTGCAACACGCACTGCCCGCCCTGTTGGCCGCGCGCCACAAGATGCAGCGGCAGATTCTTGAGCGTACGCGGGCCAATCTGGCTGCGCTGGATGCGCAACTGAGCCGACAGAGCCTGATCACACGCCTGCACGCGGAGGCGGGCTGGTACGCGATTCTGCGCGTGCCTGCGCTGGCCGCGGATGAGGAGACTGCGGTGCGGCTGCTGCAAGAGCAAGGCGTGCTGGTGCATCCCGGCAGTTTTTATGGAATGCCCGCGCAGGGCTGGCTGGTTCTTAGCCTGTTGCCGCGTGAAGAGGAATTTCGATTGGGCGTGGAGCGATGGATGCAGTTCTTCGATCAGAAATAATTGGGGAACTTTTGGGCGCGCCGCAGCCCGCATTTACTTCCGCAGCAGAAAGGGATTGCTCTCGCGCTCCTGCCCGATCGTCGTGGCTGGGCCGTGGCCGGGGATGACGCGAGTCGCGTCTGGCAATTGCAGCAGGCAATTGTGCAAGGAGCGCAGCAGGGTTTGAAAATCGCCGCCCGGCAAGTCTGTGCGTCCAACGGAACCGGCAAAGAGCGTGTCTCCCGCCAGCAAAAGATTCTGCTCTGGCAGATGCAGGCACAGGCTGCCTTGCGTGTGGCCGGGCGTGTGCAGAATCTCTGCTGCCGCGCCCGCCACGCTCAGCTTCAATCCATCGTCTGCAGCAACATCCGGCGGCTGCACCTCTGGCGGCGCAATGCCCAGCCATCCGGCCTGCACATCCATCATTTCCAGCAGCGGCAGGTCAAGCTGATTCATGTAAATTGGCGCGCCGGTAATTTTTTTCAGCCGAACCGCTCCGCCGACATGGTCAATGTGCGCGTGCGTGATGATGATCTGCTCCACGCTCAGTTGATGCTGATTGAGAATTTTTAAAATGGTTTGGATGTCATCGCCGGGATCGACGACCGTGGCCCGGTGCGTTTCTGGATTGCCCAGAATGCTGCAATTGCATTGCAGTGGGCCGACAGGGAAGACTTCATGGATCATAGCGCACACGGGAAGGGAATGAAGAGCGGAAAGCGTGCAACAGCGCCTCGCGTGGAGGCGCTGCGCTTACTTCTTCGCCGGGGTGCTGGAGCTGATGCCCTGCAACACGGAATGGCCTGTGCTCTCACGCGCAACCAACACGGTGAGTCCAATGGAGGTGAGCATGAAGATCACCGCAGCCCAAGTTGTTACCTTGGTCAGCAGGTTGGAGGCGCCGCGCGGGCCAAAGGCCGTCTGCGATCCCTGGCCGCCAAAAGCTCCGGCTAAATCCGCGCTGGTGCCTTGTTGCAACAGGATGGCCCCAATCAACACCAGACAAACAATGACATGCACAATGGTAAGAAAAATAACCACGAAAGGCTGCTTTCTATGCAACGCGGATGCTACGGCAACCCGCGCGCGAAAAATTTGAATGTGGCTGGCGATTTCTGCCAAAGCCAAGGCGAGAATGTTGGTGCGGAAGAGGGGACTTGAACCCCTATGCCTTGCGGCGCCACCCCCTCAAGATGGTGTGTCTGCCAATTTCACCACTTCCGCACGTAGGATGCTCGCACTCCAACTATAACATTCCTGCCAGAGTGCTCGCAGGCCGCTCAGTCCTCTTGCGAGCATCACGCGAGAAGAACAGCTTCTGCGGGTGGGACGGAATCTGCGGTTGTGTATCATGGGCAACAACGATGCACCGGGCGCGCATACTTGTTCTCATCGGCATATTGAAGCTCTGCAAGGGCGTGCTCTTTGTTGCGCTGGGCTTTGGCCTGTTGCGGCTACTGCATCATGACCTGTACTCCATGGCCATGCACATGGTTGAGGTGCTGCGTTTTGATCCCGGCAACGCCTTCATCAACACACTGCTCAACAACGTTTCTTGGGTGACGGACGCACGCCTGCGTCAGTTGAGCCTTTTCACCTTCGCTTACGCCGCGCTGGACTTCATCGAAGGCACGGGCCTCACGCTGGAAAAAACCTGGGCCGAGTACACCACGCTCATCGTGACGGCGGCTTTTTTGCCGTTGGAGATCCTCAAGAGCCTGCACCATCCCACGTGGTGGAAGCTGCTGCTGATTCTGGCCAACGCCGCACTCGTCGGCTACCTGATCACGCTGCTGACGCCACCCCAGCATGCCCCAAAGGCCAAACCCGCCCACCGCTGATCGAAAAGTGGGCGAGCTTCCAAGAGGCCAGGAGCGCGCACAGCAATTACGCTGCGATCTTTGGCCAATGCCCCACAGATAGTTCACAAGCGGTCGGCTATGGGCGATTTTGCTGCCAAAGTGTTGCAGTGGAACCAAACAGGTAAATACAACGCGTAGGGGTTCCTGTGTAAATTAGCCCATTCCGTGCCGCCCCTTCTTGGGAATCGCAAAAAAATAACAGAAAACAAAGAATATTTTGCTGGACAAGCGGCCCGCCTGGTGTACATTAGTGGATGAAAGTGGTCAAAAGTGGTTGGCAGTCGATGACTCCACCCTAACTTTTACCAGAAATCCAGGGCGAAGCGTAGAAAATTCGCCCCTGCGACTGGATGGCAACGATGTTCCGCGGCAATCACCCAACCCGGGTCGACGAAAAAGGACGGCTGAAGCTGCCCGCGGAGTTCAAGCGCCAGATTGAGGAGAAGTACGGCACGCAGTTCTACATCACCAGCAAGGATGGGCGCGTGGCTGAGATTTACCCCATGCAGGAGTGGGAAAAGGTGGAAGAGACGCTGGCGAAGATTCCGAACTTTACCCCGGCGAAGAAAAAGCTGCTGGATCGGGTGAATTATTACGGCCAGACCAGCGAGATGGACGCGCAGGGGCGTGTGTTGATGCCGCAGATTTTGCGGGAAGCGGCAAAGATTTCGGGCGAGGTGGTGGTCTTCGGCATGATGACGTACCTCGAAGTGACCAACCACGACGCGTTCAAGCAGAACATGGACGCCAGCCCGCTGACGAATGAGGATGCAGCATCGCTGGCCTCGTTTGGGCTGTGAGGGCGGAGGGTTGAGCCGCCAAGGATTTTCAGAATCCCCCCAGGGGGAGCACAGACGGCAAGCGCGTCATGTGCCGGTTCTTTTAGAAGCAGCAATTGGATTTCTCGGAATCACTCCGGGAGCAACGATCGTGGATGCCACGCTCGGCTTGGGAGGACACAGCGCAGCGATTGCGCGGTTGCTAGGCCCCAGCGGGCACCTGATCGCATTCGACCGCGATCCGGCAGCGATGCAACTGGCTGCGGAGCGATTGGAGCAGTTGCGCGGCGAACTGGTTGGAGCCATGCCGCGGCTTACGCTGCACCCGGTAGAGTTTGGCAGCATTGCAGCGCACGTGCAACCGGGCAGTGTGGATGGAATTCTTGCTGACTTTGGCGTCAGTTCCATGCAACTGGATACTGCGGAGCGCGGATTTAGTTTTCAGGCGGAGGGGCCGCTCGATATGCGCATGAATACGCGCACGGGGCCGACCGCCGAACAAGTGGTAAATCAGGCAGGCGAGGAAGAACTCGCCAATCTGATTTACGAATTCGGAGAGGAAAGGAGGTCGCGGAGAATCGCCAGAGCCATTGTCAGGGCGCGGCCGCTGACGACGACGGCACAACTTGCCAAAGTCGTAGCGTCCGCAGCCCCGACGATGAAATCGGAGCGATTGCATCCGGCGACCCGGGTTTTTCAAGCTCTTCGAATTTATGTGAATCAAGAGTTGGAGCAGATTGACGCCTTGCTGGCCGCAGCGCCGCAACTATTGAAACCGGGCGGACGCTTGGTGGTCATCAGTTTTCACTCGTTGGAAGACCGGCGGGCCAAGGACGCGATCCGCAACGGGCAGCAGCAGGGGATTTGGCAGGCGCTGACGAAGAAGCCGGTACAGGCAACAGAGGAAGAGATGGCAGTCAACGCACGGGCGCGCAGCGCCAAGTTGCGGGCTGCGGAGCGATTGGCAGATACGCCGCGCAGGTAAGCGCTGCGACAGAGATGGAAGGCCGGGCGCAACGGTGCCAGGCATCGAGGGCGGCAGCAGCAGTTGGATCTGGCCGCAAACTGAAATCGCAATACCAACCGAATAAGGAGAAGCAATATGCATCGCATTGTGAATCATCTGGACAACTACGCGGAAGTTTGGGGCGCGTTCGCATTTGGAATTCTGGCCGTGGCCTCGTGTGCTGCGATTGCCTTCGCACTGGGCGGCATTCTGCGTTAAGAGAGACAGACAGTTTTTGCCGCCTCTTTTTGCGGCGCTCTCTATTTGTGCAGTCGGCAATGAATTTTCAAATACGAAGGGGTAGCAGTATGGCCACAGCGAACTTCACAATGGAACACTTTCCCTCCGCCTGGCAGGAAGCGTCTGCGGAGCCGCAGCACAGTCAAACGCGTGCGGGGCAGGAGTGGGCCATGGCTGAGGTGCGCGCGCGACGCGGGCCGACCCCGGAGGTGTTTTTCCCCAAGAGATTGGACAATTCTCGATTGGTGAAGGTGGAGGACCCGAGGCGCGCACAAGAAATTCGCACCATGGTATTGGCTGCTGCGATCTTTCTTGCTGCGTTGATGGGCTACACCTGGCAGCATTTTAGTTCTGTGGAACTGGGCTATAAGATCGAAGCGCAGAAGCAGATGGTGGAGCAATTGCAAGAACAAAATCGTCAACTCGCATTGACACAGGCACAACTGACGCGGCCGGAACGTGTGGATCGGCTGGCGATGCAGCTAGGCTTGGAGTCGCCGCGACCGGAGCAATTTGCCACGCCCACTGCAACGGATGTTGTGCTTGGATCGCCCATGCTGGCGCAGGTTGCAGCCCCGGCCTCTGGCTCCTCACCTTCTGCCGATACTGCGTCTACCGTGCAATAACAGAGCCGTTACACTGACATTAAGACGCGGAACCCAGCAAGCTTGTGCGAAGGTTGCGTTTCTATTTTCCACATGGACAAAAAAACTCGCAAGCCGCTGGCAGCCCCGATTCCGCGCAAGCGGTTTTTTTTGTTGATTGCCATATTTTTGGTCTGGATCGCACTGATTGCTGCGCGCCTGGTATGGCTGCAAGTGTTGCACCACGCCAGCTACGCAGAGCGTGCGTTGCACCAGCAACAGCGCATCTTTACGGTCGCTCCGCGCCGCGGCATACTCTATGACCGCAATCTGCAGCAATTGGCGATGACGGTGCAGGCCAGCTCCATCTACGCGATTCCCAGCCAAATTGAAGACAAGCAGGATGCCGCGCGGCAATTGTCGGAGGCATTGCAGTCAGACACCGTAAATGCGGACGTATCCCGCGCAGCGATTGCAGCGCGTTTGGATTCGGCCAAGAGTTTCGTATGGATCTCGCGCAAAGTGGACGCCGCCTCTGCTGAGCGCGTCAGCAATCTGGACTTGAAGGGAATTTACACGCAGCCGGAGTTCAAGCGCTACTATCCCGATGGCAATCTGGCAGCGCAAGTGCTGGGCTACGTCAGCATGGATGACAATGGCCTTGGCGGAATTGAGCATCGCTATGACGCGCAACTGCACGGAGTGCCAGGGCGCATGGTGGCCGCCGTGGATGCACGCCAGCAGAGTTTTAGCAGTGTGGAAAGATATCCGCAGCCCGGAGAAAATCTCGTGCTCACGCTCGATGAGCACATCCAGTTCATCGCAGAAAAAGCGCTGGACGCTGCCATGCAGAAGACGCAATCCGTTGGCGGAACCATCGTGGTGCAAGACCCGAATACCAGCCAAATTCTCGCACTGGCCGTGCGCCCGTCGTTTAACCCGAATGATATTCGTCATGTGCGTCCGTCCATGTTGCATGACAGCGCCGTCAGCAATATCTACGAGCCGGGTTCAGTTTTTAAGCTGGTCACGTATTCCGCAGCCATCAACGAGCATCTGACAAATCCTGATGAAGTCATCGACGGGCAGAATGGAAAAATCGTCGTGGCTGGGCGTTTGATTCATGACTGGCATCCCTTCGGAAGCATTACCGTGACCAAGGCGCTCGACGATTCCAGTGACGTGTGCGCCATCAAAGTGGGACTGCGCTTGGGGCCACAAAAGTTTTATGACTACATTCGCGCGTTTGGTTTTGGTCAGCGCACGGGCATTGAACTGCCAGCGGAGACACGCGGACTGCTGCGTCCGCCCAGCCGATGGCAGGCCTCCAGCATCGGCTCCCTGGCGATGGGGCAGGAGGTGGGTGTGACGCCGATTCAGGCCATCACCATGATCTCGGCCATCGCCAACGGAGGTGTGTATCTGCCGCCGCACATTGTTTTGCAGGCCACTCCCGCCAACCAAGGCGATGCCAAACTGTTACCCACAGCCTTTCATCCAGAGGACACGGTGCCCGATCCGCTGCCCGCTGGAGCGCATCGCGTGATTACAACCATGACCGCCGCCGAGATGCGCAGGATGATGGAGACGGTTGTGCAAGTGGGCACAGGCCAGTTCGTCAAGCTGAACGGCTATAGCGCTGGTGGAAAAAGTGGCACGGCACAGAAGGTCGATCCCGGCTCGCACACCTACTCCAAAACGGATTACATCGCCTCTTTTGGCGGCTTTGCTCCCGTGAATCAGCCAGCAATCAGCGTTCTGGTGGTTCTGGACTCGCCGCGCGGCGGCCATCATGGTGGACAAGTAGCTGGCCCCGTTTTTGGTCAAGTAGTGCAGCAGACGTTGGAGTATCTCGGCGTGCCCCATGATTTGCCATTGCTGCCCGACAAGATGGTGGCCAAAGCGCGCGCGCCTGAACTGAGCGGAGCGATGGGAGACCACGACCACCCCGGCGATTTGAATGCACTGTTTGCACAGGTCAACGATCTGCCAGCGGACGACCCACTGCGCAATCCTCTGCGGCCAAACGCGGAGACAAGTGTAGCGACAACTCCGACTGCGTTCACGGACCGGGAGACAACATCGCACGCTTCGCAGGAAGCATCCGTTGTGAACGCGCCGATGCAAAGCAGAAAGCTTGATGCTGTCACACCGTCGCTGGCAAACGCTCCAGCGCAACAAGAGCAAACGATACAGTCAAAGAATCCGGTCGTATCGAATGGAGCGGCCAAGGTGACTGTGCCCAGCTTTGCAGGACAATCCATGCGCCAGGCCGTGCAAACAGCCACGCAATTAGGGCTGGGAGTGCAGGTGCTGGGCAGTGGCGTGGATCGTGCGCAGGCTCCTGCTGCTGGAACACAAGTTGCCCCGGGCACGGAGATTGTTTTGCGCTTTGCACATTAGGCTGAACAGGTGCGCGATGAATTTTGAGCAGGCCTTGCAATCCGTTCCCATCGAGCGACGTTCCAACGGGAGCGCTGTACTCTCCGGCGTTGAGTATGATTCGCGCCGCGTGCAGCCGGGCGTACTTTTTGTTGCCATGCGCGGCGCGACAACGGACGGGAACCAATATATCGACAAAGCGCTCGCCCAAGGCGCTGCGGCCATTGTGACCGACTCGGCTGCGATCTTTGCCGAACTTTCCCGCACACATCCGCAGTTGGCCGTGGCACAGGTGCAGCAGGGACGCCGTGCGCTGGCCGCGATCAGCGCAAACATCTTCGGACATCCAGAACGCACACTCCAACTGACCGGCGTAACCGGCACCAATGGCAAGACGACCACGGCGTATTTGTTGGAGTCGTTGTTGCGCGCAGCACAGCGGCAGTGTGTGCTTGTGGGCACAATAGAAAATCATCTGCCGGGCACGGTGTTGCCTGCGCCGCACACCACGCCGGAGTCGCGCGATTTGCTCGATCTCTTTGCGCAGGGCGTGGCACTGGGAGCGACCGAGGCCGTCATGGAAGTCTCCTCGCACGCGCTCGATCAAGGGCGCGTTTGGGGACTGCGCTACGATGTGGCCATCTTTACCAACCTCACGCAGGATCATTTGGATTATCACGGCGACATGGAGTCGTATTTTCAAGCCAAGGCCAAGCTCTTTACCGGGGAGGGAACAGGCACAACTGCGCCGCGCATTGCCGTCGTAAACACTGCGGATGTTTATGGCCAGCGCATTGCCGGGTTGGCTCGACAGGCGGGTGCGCAGGTGTTTGATTTTGCGCTTACGAATGGTTCCTACCACGCAAGGAACCTTGCGTATGCGGCTTCGGGCACGCGCTTCGATCTGGTTACACCGGAGGGAATCCTGCCGGTACAAACGAAGTTGATTGGAGAGGTGAATGTGCTCAACCTGCTGGCTGCCGTGGCAGCGGCGCGAGCGCGTGGTGTCTCTGTGGAGCAAATACAAAAGGGAATTGCGCAGGTGCATTCCGTGCCGGGGCGTTTTCAATCCGTGGATTGTGGCCAGCCATTCACCGTTGTCGTGGATTACGCGCACACCGACGATGCGCTGCGCAATCTGACGCAACTGGCGCGCACGCTCGCAGCGAAGCAGGGTGGGCGCGTGTTGACGCTCTTCGGCTGCGGCGGAGACCGCGACCGCAGCAAGCGCCCGAAGATGGGTCGCGCAGCGGGGAAGGGAAGCGATGTGGTCGTTGTGACCAGCGATAATCCACGCAGCGAAGACCCTTTGCGCATTCTCGAAGACATTCTGCCGGAATTGAGACAAGAGCGTGCAGCATTTCATGTGGTTCCAGACCGCGCAACGGCGATTGCACATATACTTTCTCTGGCCAGAGTTGGCGATGTGGTGCTGTTGGCAGGCAAGGGCCATGAGAAGGTACAAATCTTCGCGGATCGTACAATTCCCTTTGATGACGCGGAGGTGGCACGCGCCGCGCTGCAAAATCTGTTGCACCAATCATGATCGACGGAAAGGGAAACGCCATGCAGCAGACGCTGAAAGAGCTTGGCCAAGGGATGGGTGCGGAAGTCGCGGAAGGTTCCGCAGCGCGCATGGCCACGGGCTACTCTATCGACTCGCGCACATTGCAGCCGGGCGATGTATTTTTTGCCATTCATGGCGAGAGGCTCAACGGGCATGACTACGTTGCCGCCGCGCTGGATGCAGGTGCGGTGGCCGCGGTCGTGGCGCGCACGGAGTTGCCGCGATTTACGATCGCTGCGCAGCGGGAACGATTGCTGGTTGTCGAGGACACGCTGCAGGCCTTGCAGCGATTGGCGCACACGGTGCGGCGTCACTGGGGCAAGCGCGTTATTGGTGTGACGGGGAGCGCAGGCAAGACGACCACCAAAGAGGCCATTGCTCATGTGTTGAGTTCGCAATATCGCGTGTTGAAATCGCAGGGAAATCTCAACAATGGCTACGGTCTTCCTTTGCAGTTGCTGCGCTTGCAGCCAGCGGATGAGATCGCCGTCATTGAAATGGGCATGTCGAATGCTGGAGAAATTACAGCATTGGCAAAGATTGCCATCCCTGATTGGGGCGTGGTTACCAATGTTGGCCTAGCGCACGTAGAGAATTTTGCGGATGGTCAGGCAGGCATTGCCCGTGCCAAATATGAGTTAATCGCAGCGCTGCCGCAACATGGCCGTGCGTTTTTGAATTGCGACGATGCCTATGTCTCGCAGTTTGGCCGCGACTTCGCAGGGGCAGCCGTGTATTTTGGCTCTGGTTCGTGTGCGGATATACGCGCTGAGGCCATCGAGTCTCTCGGATCTGCGGGCACGCGTTTTCGCTTGGTCGTGGGAGAGATGCAGTGCAGGGTCACGCTGCAACTTCTCGGCAAACACAATGTGCTCAATGTACTGCCTGCGATTGCGGTTGGCTTGGCCTGCGGTATCCCACTGGAGCAGTGCGCGCAAGCACTGGCTACTATGCAGGCCAGCGACAAGCGCGGACAGGTGGAAGTCTGGAACGGTGCCATGCTGCTCAACGACTGCTATAACTCCAACCCGGCTGCACTGAAAGCCATGGCGGATACGCTCGCAGCGATTCCGGCGCAACGCCACATTGTGGTTGCGGGGGAGATGTTGGAGTTGGGGCCGGACGCTGCGCGTCTGCACCGCGATTGTGGTGTCTATCTAGCGCAGCACGGTGCGCAGATTGTGCTGGGCGTGCGTGGTGAGGCTGCGGAGATTGTTGCGGGCGCGCAGGCATCGGGCGCAGAGGCCATTTTCTTGGATACGCCAGAGGCGGCAGGTGTTTGGCTGCGAGAGCATTTGCGCGCGGGCGATGCTGTGCTGCTGAAGGCCTCACGGGGCGTGCGTTTGGAGCGAGCGCTGGAAGCTCTTCGCAACCATTAAATGCTTACAGAATAATAAGAGACTATATCCGCGACCAAGCCGGAGATGGTGTGCTCGGCGGCTTCGATGGTGGGTGTGATTCCGTGCGCGCACAATGTCTGGCTGGTGATGGGGCCGATGGAGGCTGTGGCGATGCCTGCGGGCAAGGTTGCAAAGCCAGCCGCGCGCAGTAATTGAAAAAAATTTTGTACTGTCGAGGAGCTGGTGAAGGTAACCAGGTGCGGTAATGGATTCTCGGCAGCAAAGATGGCTCGCAGTTGTGTGCCCGCCTCATCGGGAACGATGGTTTGGTAGGCCTCGGCAAGGGTGAGTCGCGCTCCGAGTTGTGTTAACGCTTCGGGGATCACATCGCGCCCCGTTTTTGCGCGGACGAGTAGTACTTGTTTGTTGGGGATGGAATCGCGCAGTGAAGCGATAACCGACTCCGCCACATACGCCTTGGGAATGCAAGCAACCGGCCAGCCACTCTCACTCAGCACTTGTGCCGTTGCTGGGCCAATGGCAGCGATGCGCAGCGCTGGAGCTTTTTGGGGTGTGATGCCAAGTGCGGCTGCACGTTCGGCAAAAATATGTGCGCCATTCGTGCTGGTCAGGATGAGCCAGTCGAAGTCTGCGAGTGTTTGCAAGGCAGCATCGAGCGGCGCATACGAGTCTGGAGGCGCAATCGCAATCATCGGCACGGTTTGGATTTCCGCGCCAAGCGTTTGCAATGCATTTGCCAGAGAACCGGCCTGCTGCCGTGCGCGCGTGATAAGAATGCGACGGCCCGCGAGCGGCTTCACAAATGTGGCTCCACGGCTGCATCCCCTGCGCAGTGCGTTTCCCCAAGCAATGCAGCGGCCCCGCGTTGCAAGAGTGTTTCTGCGACAGTATTGCCCAAAGCGCGTGCAGAAGCTGCGGACAAATCGACTGGCTGGGCTGTTGCCTGCTCGCGCAGCACGGCGGATCCATCAGGTCGAGCCACAGCCGCATGGACACGCCAGCCGACTGCATCTTGGCTGCAGTGGACGCCGACAGGCAAGTGGCAGCCTCCGCCCAAACGCGCCAGCACGGTGCGCTCCACGGTTACGGCAAAGCTGGTTGGCGCGTGATGCAACGCGGCGAGTATCGCCTGGGTCTTCGCATCGTTACTCCGGCACTCAATGGCGAGTGCTCCCTGCGCGGCGGCGGGACACATCTCAGCGATGGAAAAATATCCACGCACAAATTCTGTAAGTCGGAGCCGTTCCAACCCGGCAGCGGCCAAAAGAATTGTATCATATTGGCCTTCGGCCAGCTTACGCAGGCGTGTATCCACATTGCCGCGCAATTCTAGAATTTGCAAATCACTGCGCAGCGCCCGCAGCTGTGCCTGACGCCGCAGGCTACTGGTTCCAACGGTTGCGCCCGCGGGCAACGCTTGCAGGCTGTCGTAGCATGCAGAGAGAAATGCGTCGCGCGCCTCGGCACGTTCTGGTGTGGCGGCGATGGTGA